>NZ_CYPR01000200.1 GCF_001408515.1 Jannaschia seosinensis
TGAGTGGATAAATCGGCGCGAGAACGTCATCGCCCTCGGCCCGAGCGGGACGGGCAAGACCCATGTTGCCCTCGGGTTGGGGTTGGCCGCCTGACAGAAAGGGCCGTCGGTCAGCTTCACAACCGCCGCGACCCTCGTCAACGAGCTGATGGAGGCGCGCGACGAGCGCCGTCTGCTCCGCCTGCAAAAGCAGCAGCCCGCCGTCAAGCTGCTCATCATCGACGAACTGGGCTTCGTGCCGCTGAGCAAGACCGGCGCAGAGCTCTTGTTCGAGCTGATCTCGCAGCGCTATGAGCGCGGCTCCACGATGATCACCAGCAACCTGCCGTTCGACGAATGGACCGAAACCTTCGGCACCGAACGCCTGACCGGCGCACTGCTCGACAGGCTGACACACCACGTCAACATCCTCGAGATGAACGGCGACAGCTATCGGCTCGGCCAAAGCCGCGCCCGAAAGGCCCAAGCCAGAACCTGATCACCCGCCACAGGATTGGCCCTGCGGGCCAATGCGCCATGGCACGCGCCAGCTATGCGGCAAGCGCGCGCGCCATGGCGCTTGGCGCCCTGTCGCTGGCCTGGTTTTGCGCCGCCGCGTGGCCGGTTTTTACTCCGCCGTTGACAGCGTGGAAGTCCAAACCGATCCAGTAGACCTTGTGGGCCTGCCGGTACCTGGTGAATTCCTTTGTAAACAGCTCGGTGAATGTTTCCTTGTGCTTGCCGCGCTTGAGGTGCGGGAACAGACGTGGCTCGCCTTCTCTCCGCCGCAACTCGACCAGTTCAATCAGCCCAAGCCGCACGAGTTCGGGATGGACAGGGATCACACGTTCACTTGCGTCCGATTTGATGCTGTTCCCGGGCATGTTGCGGAGCCGGTAGTAGTGGATGCCTCCGGTCGTTTCGAAATCGTCCGGAGACAACTGGAGGATCTCCTCCTCGCGGCCACCGCCAAGCAGAGCCATGAGAGGGGCCCAGAACATCGGATCGCCAACGCCGTCGCAGTTCCCGCGGAACACCGGGGCGGCAAGGAGTTTGTAGATCCGGTCGTCCCAAGGACGACGGTCGCGCGTTTCCTCCGACTTGCGCATCGCTTCGGCAGATTTGTTGGTGATCATGTGCTTCTGGAACGGGCTGGTTTCGAGCATGCCCAGCTTGACCATCATCTTGGCGGGCCGATTGAGCGCTCGCGTGTGCTTCACGATCGTCTCGACCCGAATGCGCGGAATAAGGTTGTCGAGTTGCGCCCGTTCGATCTTGGCCTCCGACCCTCCCGCACGTTTGGCTGCCGCCACCGCTTCCTCGATGTTGCGCTTCTCCTCGGCGTCGGTCTCCGCGATCAGCACATCCAGATCCCGGGTCTCGGAGCAACTCTTGCCATGGGTTTCGGGAAGTCGCCGAAACTTCTTCTTGGCTTCACGAATGTCAGCATCGGAAATTTCGCCAAGGGGGCGGTTGCCGAGCAGACCAACCCAGAGCCGTTTGCCGACCTCCATGTTGTTCTTGCTCGACTTTCTCCAGCCCTCGCCAACCGCTGGGTCGGGAACTTCCTCTTCGCCGAAATCGTCGGTGAATCCTTCGAGTTTCTTCGCGATGTAGAGGTCGAAATAGTCTTCCAACGTCATGTTGGCGACTGTGATCGCTTCGCTCACCGTTGCCGGAGCATGCTGCGGCTCGACAGGCTTTTCCTCTTTGACAGCTTGCGGCTGGACGACACTGTCCGCCGTAGGCGCATGCATCGGCTCCGAAGGAACAGACGTTGTGACCTCAGGCAGAACCGGGGCAACGGTGACGATCGGTCGGGGTGATGCGGGGCGGGCCGGTGGGGCGACCGTTGCCGAGGCCATTGCAGATCGGCTTGCGATACGGGCTGCGCGCGACGAGCGAAAGAACGGGCTGGGCGTATCGAAAACGCCCGCGTCTCGGCGCGCGTTCTCCTCAGACGCGTCCAGCATGACGCGGAGGGCGCGGTAAGCAAGACGCGACCAATCCTCGTCGGCTTCATCGAGGGCGAGTCCAAGCCTGTCGGCCACATCCCGGAGCGGCTGACGCGCCTGCTCCCTGTCCCGTAGGGACAGGGCATGGCGCAGTGCATCGATGGCTGCCTGTGAACAAGCGGCCTCAAAGGCGGCTGCCTCGGCGGTCAGTTGCGGCGCGACTTCACGTGCGACCTCGTGCGCCTCCACAAGAAGGCACCCCAACTCTTCGAGGTAGCTCGCCATGATATGCGGCCCGATCGCCATCGTCGTCATCTCCGTCCTGCGGGCGAAGGCGATGTCGGTCAGAAAGGTCAGTCTCTGAGCCAGCACCTTCGCTTCGAGCGGGAGATGCGTTCGAAGCGAGAAGAGCAGTGACGATTTATTAGATGGGGTTCGGTTCTCGCCGGCGAACCAGCGCGGCGGCCAGCGCCGTCGCCAATGAAAGCCGGTGGAACGGTATTCGAGGTGATGTTGGGTTGTGTGAGGGACTCGCAGCGCTCCGACTCCTGTGCCAGCGAAGTGCCAGACGGAGTGCCAGGAATCGTGCCAGATGCGGCCGCGCTGCGACTCCTCAAGAGAAGTCGTTTGTTTTCAGCTACTTGAGGAAATTGGCTCCGGCGGTAGGGATCGAACCTACGACCAATTGATTAACAGTCAACTGCTCTACCGCTGAGCTACGCCGGAATACCGGGGGTCGGATTAGCCGGAGGCGCATCGGGGTGCAAGAGGGCAGGGCGATTTTTTCAAGTCCGGCGCCAGATCGCTTCGGGGCCGGGGGCACCTTCGGCTGTGACGAGGTGGCGCTGGTGGAGGTGAAGCAGGTGCGCCAGAACATTTCGCGCCGCGGCCGGGTGCAGGGCAGGAGGCGTGCCGGCATAGAGCTGTGCGACGAGATCGGGGATTCTGGCGGGCGTGTCGAGCGCCGCCAGAACCTGCCTCTCGCGCGCCTGACGGTGCGCACGCAATTCGCGGCATCGGGCGGCGGGCATATTGATCGGGCCGCCGTGGCCTGGGTGAAAGACGGTGGCGTCGAGCGCCTCGAGACGGTCGAGCGAGGCCATGAACTGCCCGAGCTCACCGTCAGGCGGCGATATCATCGTCGAGGCCCAACCCATCACCGTGTCGCCGGTAAAGACGGCGCGCGCCTCTCGCCACTCGAAGCTCAGATGGTTGGCCATGTGTCCCGGCGTGTGATGTGCGACGAGGCTCCAGCTATCTGACGCGACGACCTCTCCGTCGGCAAGTGTCCGGTCGGGGGCGAAATCCATCTGGACCCCTTCACCACCGCCAAGGCCGGGCAGGGCGGCCGACGCCGGCGAGCGGCCCGCACCGGACCTCCCGAAGGCGAGGACCGGTGCGTCGACACGGTCGGCCAACGGCCGTGCCCCCGGCGAATGATCCACATGGGAATGTGTGACCAGAACCGCCGCCACCGGACGACCCGCCAAGATGTCTACAATCCGGTCCAGATGGACGGGGTCGGCGGGGCCGGGATCGATCACCGCCATCTCGTCGGTGCCCAGCACGAACGTATTCGTTCCCTCGGCGGTCATCGGTGACGGATTCGGCGCCAGGACCCGCACCAAGCCCCTTTCGACCATCCCGTCCGGCGGATAGCGTGCTGTCATGTACGAGACCTCCGACGCCTATCTCCACGGCCTGTCGCGCCGCTGGCTGCCGCGCAGCTTCTATGCGCGCGCGGCCCTGATCCTGATCGTTCCGATCGTCACGATCCAGCTTGCCGTCGCGGTGATGTTCTTGCAACGCCATTACGAGGACGTCACCGTGCAGATGACGGGAAACATGGCGCGCGAGATCGCGCTCGTGCTGGAGGAGCCGGCGCTGGCTCCGGCGCTGGATATCGAACTGACCGCACCGCCCGCCCGCGACCGGATCCGCGCTTGGGACCTTTCGGCGCGGGCGATGCGTGAGGCGCTTGTCGAGATCCTGCCGAATCTCACCGCGGTCGACACCTCCACGACTCGGCGCACCGTCTGGCTGGGCTTTGCGAACGGAACGGGCATGCAATTCGACCGGCGCAACGTCTCGGCGGCCAATCCGCATCAGCTTCCAGTGCTGATGGTCGCCGTCGCGCTGGTGATGACCGCGGTGTCGTTCCTGTTCATGCGCGGCCAGATTCGCCCGATCCGGCGGCTGGCCCGCGCGGCGGAGGCCTTCGGGCGCGGCGAGTTGGCGGATTACCGGCCCACAGGGGCGGCGGAGGTGCGTGCGGCGGGGACCGCCTTCCTCGCCATGCGCGCCCGGATCGAGCGCCATATCGAGCAGCGAACCCTCCTTCTGTCGGGCGTCAGCCACGATCTGCGCACGCCGCTGACGCGGATGAAGCTGGAACTGTCGATGATGGAGGGCGAGGAGGCCGAGGCGCTGTCTCAGGATGTTGCCGCGATGGAGCGGATCATCGACACCTTTCTCGACTTCGCCCGTGACAGCGCGACCGACACGCTGCTCGTGGTCGATCTGGGCGAACTGGTTCGCGAAACGGTGGCCATGTCCGCACCCGACCGTGACGTTGCGCTGGAGACCGTCGAGATGCGCGCGCCGCTCTATCCCGAGGGCATGCGCCGCGCGGTGGCCAATCTCGTCAAGAACGCGCTCTCCTACGGCGAGCAGGTGCGCGTGCGCGTCCACGGAGGCGAGACGGCGGCCGTCGTCACGGTGGAGGATGACGGCCCCGGCATTCCCGAGACGCAACGCGAGGCCGCGACCCGCCCCTTCGCGCGGCTCGACGGGGCGAGGTCCAACACGGTGGGCAATGTGGGGCTGGGCCTGTCCATTGTGGCCGATGTCGCGCGGGCGCATGGTGGCACGCTCCGGCTGGGCCGCTCCGAATTGGGCGGCCTCAAGGCGGAGATCGTCGTGCCGCGCGGTTGGTTTCCGAAGGGGGATGGTAGGCCCGGCAGGACTTGAACCCGCAACCAAAGCGTTATGAGCGCTCTGCTCTAACCAATTGAGCTACAGGCCCCCGAAGTCACCGGATACCAGACCTTTCGCGGCGGTCAATACGAGGACGGATGGGAAAGGCGCGATCAGGCGGCGGTTCAAGGCGCTGTTTTTGACATGCGACATGCTCGTCGTCCCGGAAATCCTTCCAAGCCGATTCGCGGGCGCGCGGCGTGCCGTTGGCGCCGTCGCGCAGATCCCGCAGATTATGGTCGGAATGCATGTCGGGCGAAACCGGGCGCCACCTGCCGGCGCAGCGTCGGGACCTCGCTGCTTCCGGCAACCGGCGGGGCCTCTGCGGCCCTTCAGGCTGCGCCTTCTACCCTATCGCGCCCATGGGCGGATGGGGCTTCTTGCGGCGAAATGCCGAAAGCTCCGGATCCCGACCCTCCCGGATCTGTTTTGCGTCCTGCTGCCCCGGTTCTCTATTGGCCCCGGCGCGCGCGGCGTGCTCAAGCAGCGGCGTTGAAGGCGCGCGGCCCGGCTGCTACTGCGCGGCAAAGGCCGAAAGGAGAGCCCCGAATGAGCGACGCCACCAAAGGTCTGACCTACGGCGATGCGGGCGTGGATATCGACGCGGGCAATGCGCTGGTCGATCGTATCGCGCCGGCCGCCCGCCGCACGACCCGGCCGGGCACGATGTCCGGGCTTGGTGGGTTCGGCGCGCTGTTCGACCCGAAGGCGGCGGGCTATGTCGATCCGATCCTGGTTGCGGCGACGGACGGGGTGGGAACGAAGCTCCGGCTCGCCATTGATACGGGAATGCTCGACGGCGTCGGCGTTGATCTGGTGGCGATGTGCGTCAACGACCTTGTCTGTCAGGGCGCCGAGCCGCTGTTCTTCCTCGACTATTTTGCCACCGGAAAGTTGGAGACCGACGCCGCCGCGCGGGTGATCGAGGGCATCGCTTCCGGCTGCGCAGCCTGCGGCACGGCCTTGATCGGAGGCGAGACGGCGGAAATGCCCGGCATGTATGGCGCGGGCGATTTCGACCTTGCCGGTTTCGCCGTCGGCGCGATGGAGCGGGGCACCGCACTGCCTGCGGAGGTGGCCGAGGGGGACATCTTACTTGGCCTCGCCTCGAACGGGGTCCATTCCAACGGCTTCTCCCTGGTGCGCCGCGTGGCGGAGCGGGCGGGGCTGTCATGGGACGATCCCGCGCCCTTCGCCGACGCGCCGCTCGGGGCGGCGCTCCTGGCATCCACGCGGCTTTACGTCGGGCCCGCGCTTGCCGCGATACGGGCAGGCGGGGTGCACGCGCTGGCTCACATCACCGGCGGCGGGCTGACCGAAAACCTGCCGCGCGTCCTGCCCGAAGGGCTCGGCGCGACGATCGACCTTGCGTCGTGGCAGCCAGAGCCGGTTTTTGGCTGGCTCGCCCATTCCGGGGGAATTGCCGAGCGGGAAATGCTCAAGACCTTCAATTGCGGCATCGGCATGGTCGCCGTGGTGGCGCCCGACCGGGCCGACGCCCTGACCGACCTGCTGGTCGAACGGGGGGAGCGGGTTTTCCGCATCGGCACAGTCACCGGTGGGCAAGGTGTGCGCTACGAGGGCGCGCTGGCGCTTTGAGCGGCGGACGCAAACGGGTTGCGATCCTGATTTCGGGCGGCGGCTCGAACATGATGCGCTTGCTCGACGACATGCGCGACCCCGACCATCCGGCCGAGCCGTGCCTGGTTGTGTCGAATGACCCGGAGGCGGGCGGGCTGGCTCTCGCCGCCGCGCGCAACGTGCCTGCCGTCGCCATCGCACATCGGGCATTCGGCGGCGACCGTGCCGCGTTCGAGGAGGCCCTGCAGGCGGAGCTGGAACATGCCGCGCCCGACATCATCGCGCTGGCCGGCTTCATGCGGATCCTGACGGGCCGCTTTGTGGATCGCTGGGCGGGCCGGATGCTCAACATCCACCCGTCGCTCCTGCCGAAGTATCGCGGGCTCGATACCCATGCCCGCGCATTGGCGGCGGGCGACGCGGAGGCGGGGTGTAGCGTGCATGAAGTGACCGCCGATCTCGATGGCGGACCGGTGCTGGGACAAGCCCGCGTGCCCGTTCGCCCGGACGACACGCCCGAGACGCTCGCCGCGCGCGTGCTGACGGCGGAACACCGGCTCTACCCGGCCGTCCTGCGCCGTTTCGCATCCGGCTGCCGCGAAATGCTGGATCTTCCACCCGCCGAGGGGATGTTTTAGACCGGAGGCACCCATCGACCCGAAAGGCCACGACCATTCCTGCCTCGACGATCAACACCATCACGACGACCGACGCGCTCGCCGCTTTCTGCGAGACGGCCGCCAAGGCCCCCTACGTCACCGTCGACACCGAATTCCTGCGGGAGCGGACCTATTACTCGAAGCTGTGCCTCGTGCAGCTTGCCTTTCCGGGCGACGGTGTGGGCGATGCCGTGCTGGTGGATCCGCTGGCGGAGGGGCTGGACCTTGCGCCGCTCTACAATCTGTTCCGCGACGAGAGCGTAATGAAGGTGTTTCACGCCGCGCGGCAGGATCTGGAGATCTTCGCTATCGAGGGCGGCGTGATCCCGCATCCGCTTTTCGACACGCAGGTCGCCGCGATGGTGTGCGGCTTCGGCGAGCAGGTCGGGTACGAGACGTTGGTGCGGCGGATCGCCAAGGCGCAGGTCGACAAGTCGAGCCGCTTCACCGACTGGTCGCGCCGGCCGCTCTCGGATGCGCAGAAGGCCTATGCGCTGGCCGACGTGACGCATCTGCGCGACGTTTACGAATATCTAGCCGCCGAGCTGAAGAAATCCGGCCGCACAAAGTGGGTCGAGGAGGAGATGGACGTCCTGCGCGACCCCGCGACCTATCGCGTCGAGCCGCGCGAGGCTTACCGCCGTCTCAAGACACGGAACCCCACACCCCGCTTTCTCGCCATCGCACGGGAGTTGGCGGCGTTCCGCGAGAGCTACGCGCAGGAAAATAACGTGCCGCGCACGCGGGTCTTCAAGGATGACGCCTTGTTGGAACTCGTGTCGCTAAAGCCAAAAGATGCGACCGACCTCGGCAAGGCGCGGCTGCTTCTGCGCGAGGCGCGCAAGGGTGCGATTGCCGACGGGATCATCGCCGCGATCGCTGCCGGGGCGGCGGTGCCGAAGGACGAGATGCCCGAGGCGTCCCCGCAGAAAGCCCGCGATCAGATCAACGGCGCGTTGGCCGACCTGCTGCGGGTGCTGCTCAAGGCCAAGTCCGAAAGCGCCGGCGTCGCGTCAAAGCTGATCGCGACCGCGTCGGATCTCGACGACATCGCGGCTGGTGCGCGCGAGGGCGATTGGGCACACGGTTGGCGTGGCGAGGTCTTCGGACAGGATGCTCTCCGGCTTTGCGAGGGGGAAATCGCGCTCGCCTGCAAGGGGCAGAACGTCAAGATCATCCCGCTCTAGGCTGATCCGAAAGGATTTTCTGGATCAGCGCGTGACGTAGTCCCGGTGCGCCCAACCCGTGGCGCCCGAGACGTGGCGGATGCGCAGCCAATCTCCCTGTCTCTCCAGCGAGACGAGCCGGTCGCCGGGATACATCCGGCGCAGCACTTCGAACTGCGTGCCCGGCCCCGACCGGAGGTTCAGCCATCCGGCGCCCGTCGTCGAAACGAACAGCGCATCGCCCGAAGGCGCCGATCCCTGTTCGAGGTAATCGAGCGACGCCCAACCCCGTTCCCCCGAGGGCAGGCGCACACGCGCCCAGCGGCCCATTTCCTCCTCAACCGATACACGGTCGCCGGGCTCGAGGCGGCGTACGATGTCGTGATGCGTGCCGGGACCTCCGCGCAGGTTCAGGTATCCCTCGTCGCTATCGGCGACGTAGAGGTCCTGCGCCGCGGCACCGGTTGCCAGAAGGAGGGCGGGGAGGAGGAAGCGCATCGGGATCTCCGTTCGGTTGTCGTTCAGCAGAACAGCGTCACGGCGCCGGGCGACCAGGACAGCCGGGCCTGCGCGCCGATCTCCAGCACAGGGCGGCCGAAGACGTTGCGCATGGAGATGCGGACCGGCTTGTCGCAGCCGTCGAGCCGCACGTCGTAATAAGTCATGTCCCCGTAATAGACGACCTCTGCAATACGACCTTCGGCGATGCGGCCGGGGGCGTCCTGGCCGGGGAACAGGATGGTCGCGGTCTCGGGGCGGAAGCCGGCGACGGGAGCGCCATTCGTGGCGGCGGTCGATTGCAGGTCGTCGGCGACGATCTTCCCCAGCCCCGCAACCTCCACCACGCCGTCGGATATCGAAGCGGGCAGGAAGTTCATCACGCCGATGAATTCCGCGACGCGGCGGTCTATCGGGCGGCGATACAGCGCCTCGGCCTCGGCGACCTGGGCGATGGAGCCTTCGAACATGACGGCGATGCGATCGGACATGACCAAGGCCTCTTCCTGATCGTGGGTGACCAGAATGAAGGTGATGCCGACCTGACGCTGCAGGCGGATCAACTCCACCTGCATCTGCTCGCGCATCTTCTTGTCGAGGGCAGATAGCGGCTCATCGAGAAGCAGGACCTTCGGGCGGAGGACCAGCGCACGGGCCAGCGCGACGCGCTGCCGCTGGCCGCCCGAAAGGGCATGGGCGGCGCGGTCGCCGTAGCCGGCCAGCCCGACCATCTCCAGAGCCTCGTCCACGCGCTTGCGCTTCTCCGCCGCGTCGCCGGAAACCTTGCGCAGGCCGAAGCCCACGTTCCGTCCGACGCTTAGATGCGGAAAAATCGCGTAGGACTGAAAGACCATGTTCGTGGGCCGCCGGTTCGGCGACACACGCGTCATGTCGCGCCCCCCGATGGCCACCGTTCCCGCATCCACGCCCTCGAATCCCGCGATCACGCGGAGGAGGGTCGTCTTGCCGCAACCCGACGGTCCGAGCAGCGAAAAGAACTCGCCCGCGCCAATGTCGAGGTCGATTCCTCGCAGCGCGTGATAATCGCCGAAGTATTTCTCAAGTCCGCCGAGGCGGATGAGCGGGTCGTTGTCGCGGCTCAAAGGAAGCCTCCGCTGTCATTCTTGCCGGCCCGCGCCAATCCGCGCCGGCGCATCCATTCGGCAATTGTGAGGATCAGGACCGAGGCCAGCACCAGAAGCGTGCCGAGGGCCATGATGATCGGCAGCTGCTTCGGGAACCTCAGCAGCGACCAGATGTAGACCGGCAGGGTCACGTCCGAGCCGGTGAGGAAGAAGGCGATGATGAACTCGTCGAGCGAGATGGTGAAGCTGATGAGGAGCGACGCCACGATGCCCGGCATGACCAAGGGCAGGGTGACCCGTCGAAAGGTCGACGCCCGCGTCTCGCCCAGATCGATGGCGGCCTCCTCCAGCGCCGGGTCGAGAGCCTGAAAGCTGGCGTTCAGGATCGCGACGGCGAAGGGCACGCAGATCAGGACATGCGCCGCGATCAGCGACCAGAGCGACAGGGGCAGGTTGAGGAAGCGGACGATCACGACCAGCAACGACGTCGCCACGATGATCTCCGGCAGGACGAGCGGGATCATGATCAGCCCCATTGCCGCCGTCTTGCCCCGGAACCGGTAGCGGATATTGGCCCGCGCCGCCGCCAGCCCGAGCAGGACCGAGAGCACGGCCGACAGCACCGCCACGAAGAGCGAGTTGCCCAAAGCGGCGTGCAATTCCCGGTTCGAGAAGACGGCCGAGAACCAGCGCGTCGTGAAGCCGTCGAGCGGAAATGCGATGACGGTGCCCGAGTTGAACGCGAAGATCGGCAGCAATGCGATCGGCGCATACAGGAAGACGAGGAAGGCGAGCGTGTAGGCGCGCAGCATCAGTCCCGTCCCCCCGACAGGCGGCGCGCGATCCAGATCGTCCCCAAGGCGAGCACGGTCACGATCAGCATGGCCAAGACCGACAGGGCCGCACCCAGTGGCGCGTTGTTGAGATCGCGGAACTGTGCCTGGATGACGTTGGCGATCATCGTGCCGCCGGCGCCGCCCACCTGCGCGGGTGTGACGTAATCGCCGACCGTCGGAATGAACACGATCAGCAGGGCCGCCACCACGCCGGGCGCCGCCAAGGGCAGTGTCACCCGCAGGAACGTCGTCATCGCGTTCTCGCCCAGGTCGCGCGACGCTTCGAGAAGCGAGCGATCGATCTTTTCCAGCGCGACGAAGATCGGCAGGATCGCGAATGGGGCGAATGCGTGGGACAGGGTGATGACGACCGCGTTTGCGTTGTAGAGAATCCAGCTCAAAGGCTCATCAATCAGGCCGATGCCGGTCAGGACCGAATTCACCACGCCGTTATAGCCGAGAATCACCTTCCACAGGAAGATTCGCAGCAGATAGCTCGTCCAGAAGGGGATCGTGATGAGGAACAGCCACAGCGATTTGTGCGCGGGCGGGACGCGGAAGCTCACGAAATAGGCGACCGGAAAGGCAAGCATCACGGTGATGAGCGTCACCGACCCCGAGATCCCGAGGCTGCGCAGCATGATCGCGCCGTAGATCGGATCGGTCAGCGCCTCGCGATAATTGCGCAGGCTGAGCGTGCGGTCGATCGTCAGGTAGTCCTGTGTCCAGAAACTGAAGATGACGATGGCGATGAGGGGCACGGCAAGAAGCGCCACCGCATAACCGAGAGGCGGCGCGATGAGCGTGAGCCCGCGTTTCGTGTCCTGCTGCAAATGCGTCCCCACCGTTCGTTGCGAACTCTTCGCGCGCGGGCCGCCCGGGGGCAAGGGGCGTCAGTCGCTTCGCCGCAACGCGGGCTCGGTACGGCCCGATGCTGTGCTCGGTTTGGGCGGCGGTCGGGTCTGTTGCGCCGCCTCCATCATTTCCCGCATCGCAGCCGTGTCGCGCGCGGTGGAAAGCTGCGCCCCGGCGCCGATCGAGAGCCCCACCACAAGGAGCCCGCCGATGGCCAGCCCGCCTCCCGTGCCCATGAGGACCGGATCGTTGGAATAGAGCGTGACGCCGCGCCAGGCGATCCATCCGCCAAAGAACAGAACGGCCCATCCGCAGGAGGCGACGAGAAAAAGGGCTGCGCGCGCGAACATGGAATTAGGGAACGGTACCTGAAGCCGCATGGCAAGGCGCGATTTGCGGGACGCGTTTTTGAGCCGTGTCCGGCGGCCCTACAACGAAAAAAGGCCCGCCGGAGGGGCGGGCCTTCGCTGCTGTCGGTGGGGCGATCAGCGCTTGGAGAACTGGAAGCTCTTCCGGGCCTTGGCCTTGCCGTACTTCTTGCGCTCCACCACGCGGCTGTCGCGCGTCAGGAAACCCGCGGCCTTGAGCGCCGCGCGCAGGCCGGGCTCATAGAATTGCAGAGCCTTCGAGACACCGTGCTTCACGGCGCCAGCCTGACCCGAAAGTCCGCCGCCCTTGACGGTGGCCATCACGTCGAATTGGCCCTCGCGATCGGTGATCTGGAACGGCTGCTTGAGGATCATCTGCAGCACGGGGCGAGCGAAGTACTCGTTAATCGGCTTGCCGTTGACCGTGACCTTGCCGGAGCCCGGCTTGATCCAGACGCGGGCGACCGCGTCCTTGCGCTTGCCGGTGGCGTAGGACCGGCCCAGCTCGTCGCGGATCGGCTCACGCGGGGCGGAGGTGTCCAGCAGGACCTCGCCACCTTCGACACCGCTCGTGTCGACGGCGCCCTTGAGATCTTCGAGGGAGTTGATCTGTTCGGCCATGATCATGCGCTCCGGGTGTTCTTGGGGTTCATCGACTTGACGTCGAGCACTTCGGGCGACTGCGCCTCGTGCGGGTGCGCGGCCCCGGCATAGACACGAAGGTTCGTCATCTGCTGGCGCGAGAGCTTGTTGCCCGGAAGCATCCGCTTGACGGCCTGCATGATCACGCGCTCGGGGTACTTGCCCTCGAGGATCTGGCCCGTGGTCTGCATCTTGATGCCGCCCGGATGGCCGGTGTGGCGGTAATGCGGGCGGTCGCGGTGATTGCCGGTCAGCTGGATCTTCTCGGCGTTGATGACGATCACGTTGTCGCCCATATCCATGGACGGCGTGAAAGTCGCCTTGTGCTTGCCACGCAGGCGCATGGCGATGATCGACGCGAGGCGGCCCAGAACGATGCCTTCGGCGTCGATCAGGATCCACTTCTTGTCGATCTGGTCAGGGGTCATGGTGAAGGTCTTCATGGCCTAGCCTTGTCCGATCGGTTGAAGGGGGCGGGGCGAGGCCCCGGATGGCGCGCTTATAGAGAGCGCGGGCGCGGTGTCAACGCGTATCACCCAGTGAATATCTCGCTATAACAGCATGTTACTTTTGGGGTTCTATTTTACCCCACCGTTTTCAGGTGTCCACTTCCATCGGCGGGCGGTCCAGCAGGCGGGCCAGTTTCTCCAGCGCGGCGGCAAAGCGCGAATCCTGCAATGTTCCGTTCAGCGCCAGCCGGACCGCGTTCGGCGCATGGCCATCGACCAGCGCGAACTCATCGGCGGCCTTCAGCAGGATGCCCTCCGCCTCGGCCGCGCGGCAGAATGACGAGGCGCGCCACCCGCGGGGCAGGCGCAGCCAACTGAACGGCGCGTCGTCGCGCAGGGTGATGTCGTGCATCCCGAGGATGTCCCGGGCCGTCTGCACGCGCGCGCTCTGGGCGGTCAGCACATCGCGGCGGATGGCGGTCGCCTCGCCCGAGCGGATCAGCGCCTCGACCAGATCGATCTGCGGGCGGGGCAGGCCGAAGAACTGCTGCTGTGCGGCCGACAGTGCTTCGTCCACCCGGCCCGGCGGCGCACCGATCAGGCCAAGGCGAAGCGCGGGTGAAATCGTCTTGGACAGCGATGTGACGAGCCACGTGCGCTCCGGGGCGAGATCGCGATAAGCCGGGCCGGAGGGCGGGCAGGAGAAGCAATCGTCGTCGACGATCTGCAGATTGTATCTCTCTGCGATGGACACAATCTGCTGGCGTCGCGTCGAGGATGTCCGCATCGCCGTGGGATTGTGTGCCTCCGACGAGGTGACGAGCATCTGTGCCCCGGTATGGGACGCCATGCGCTCCAGCGCATCGGGTCGCAGTCCCTCGCTGTCGAAGGGTACGCCGCGCAGTTCCGCCCGCACGAGACCCGCAGCATGGCGGAAGCCCGGATAGCACAATTCCTCCGTCAGGATCACCGGTCGCGGTCCCGAAAGCAGCGCGTGCCCCAGAAGGACCATCGCATGCTGCGCGCCGAGCGTCAGGACCATGTCCTCGCCGGCAACAGGGACCGCCCCGGTCTCGGCCATCCAGTCCGAGAGGATATTGCGCAGCGTCTCGTCGGATTGCCGCACGGGATAGGTCCCGTATCCTTCTGGATTTGCGCCCATATCCGCCATGATCGCGGCAATGCGCCCGGCCTGTCCCACGTCGATGACTTGGCTGGTGCGCAGGTTCACGGTCCCGGCACGCTCCGGTTCCGCCAACCCGCGCTCCGGCGGGCGCGGTGTGGCGACGAAGGTGCCGCGTCCGACGGCGGCCTCGAGCAGACCCGTCTCCGTCAGGTGGCGATAGACGCGCGCGACGGTGCCCGGCGTGACGCCGACCTTGAAGGCTAGATCGCGGACCGGGGGCAGGCGAGAACCCGGGGGCAGATGGCCGCCATCGACAGCCGCGCGAACGGCGGATTCAAGCACGAGATATTTCGGGCGCGAATCGGCGCCGAAATCGACCTCAATGACATTCGCATTCGTGATTGTACTCATGACAATGTTTCTCTGGTCTCCGGCGGTGCCCGATTGTATCTATGTGAAATACCCTAGTGGCTTAATTGTATCAACACAAGTCGGCACAAAGGCTTCTCGCCGAAAGGACATCCCATGGCGTCTCTCGCGCTCAACAATTCCGCTCTGAACCTGCACGTTCCTCTCACCGCTTCGCCCGCAGCGCGGATGCTGGTTGCCGCAGGTGAGACGCTGGCGGCTTGGGAGACCCGTGCCCGCACCCGTGCCGCACTCCGTCAGATCGACCCGGCGCGGCTTCCTGATCTGGGGCTCACGACGGCCGAGGCGCTGCGCGAGGCGGCCAAGCCGTTTTGGCGCGCCTGAGCGGCGACCCGAACCTCTCCCCCCTCGGCCGGGTCGCGCATGGCGCACCCGGCCACTTTTTTGCGGCAACCTTGGCGAGCCGCAGGCGTTTCTGTTGAGAAATCGAACGGAGATCCGCCATGAACCGCCTCGCTCTCGCTTTGACCTTTCTCGCAGCGCCCGCCTTTGCGCAGGACATGACGACCGACTTGCCTGATATGGCGGACGCGGCCGATGTGCCGAATCTCGATTGCGAACAGACCGGAGAGGACGTCTCCTGCACCTTCGACGCGCTAGCGCCGTACGATTTCTGTATGGCGGTGGATGCGGAGGGCGAGCCGCTCGCCAACGCGATGGGCTCCACTGACGCCGGCGTCGTGCTGTTCCAGGGCATCGACGCCCAGCAGATCGCAAGCCTGCGCTGCCGCGATATCTGACGCTAGGTTGCGGGAATGGAGTAGGTCAGCGAGGCGCGCGCGACCGGCGCCTCGACCCCGTCCGACCGGATCAGGCAATCGCCCACGGCCAACACGCGCCCCAGCTTCAGCAGGCGTACGTCGCAGATCAGGTCCGTGGCCGCCGCGGGCTTTCGCATGAAGTCGATGGAGCAGTTCGTCGTGACCGCCAGCGCCACCGGCCCTATTCGCGACAGGATGGCGAGGTAAACCGCAACATCGGCTAGTCCGAACATAGAGGGCCCCGACACCGTCCCTCCGGGACGCAGGTGGCGTTCATCCACCCGCAGCCGTATTGTCAGGCCGTCCTCGTCCGCCCGTTCCACAAGGAAATCGTCGCAGACCTGCGGGAAATCACGGGCAAGAAACGCGGTCAGCGCCCCGGCATCCATCTTGAGCATAGCATTCTCTCCTTCGAGGCTTCCTTATGATCGGGACGGCGAGGATTTCAAATGCCCGACATCCTGCTGCGGAATGCGTGGCGGCAGCGTGACGCTGACCCTGACCGGCTCAACACGCTGCCGGACGCCGTGCTGGCCGTCTTGTTGCAGCCGCCCAACGGTGTCGCCCGCGCTGTTATATTGTGCGCGTCGGGGTGGGCCTTTTGTGCCGGGTGAAATCTGCGCGAGATTCAGGCGATGCGTCAGGGAGACAATGGCGGCCGGGCACATCTCTCGGACCTGTTCGACTGGTCGGGCCGTGAAGGCGCGGAGTCTTCGTCTCCCGCAGCCCGTCATCGCCGAAGTGCATGGGCTCGCCGCTGGCAGATCGTCCTGACCAGCGACAAGGCGGTGACCTTCACGGACGCGAGGAAATGGAGTCGAATCTGCGCTCTTCTGCTTCACGCCGATGGCGACCTTGAGCCGAGGAGTTTCGCGAAAGCCGGCGGTGGAGGGGCTGACGACCGGCGGCTTTCTCGAGGCGGAGCCCGCCGCGGAGATCGGCTTGATCAACCGAGCCGTGGCGCCCGACGTGCTGGCGGCGGAAGTGGGGATGCTGATGGATATCGTCGCCGGCAAGTTTGCCGTGGCGATCCGTATGGGCAAGAGCGTCTTCAATTCGCGGACGGAATGCCCGAGGCTGAGGCATTAGCTTCACCACAAACGCGATGGTCGAGGATCTCTCTGAACTGGAAGCGGCAGAGGGGATACAGGCCTTACCGGAAAAGCGTCCGCCCCGCTGGACATGAGTGATCGGCGCACCTTAGAGGCGTACCGAAAGCAGGGACATTCATGCGAATACTGATTACCAACGACGACGGCATCTCCGCCCCCGGCCTGGAGATCCTCGAAGCCATCGCTCACGACGTTGCCGGCCAGCGGGGCGAGGTTTGGGTCGTTGCGCCCGCCTTCGAGCAGTCGGGTGTGGGTCATTGCATCAACTACGTGAAGCCTTCGATGTTGCAGCGCCTCGATGAGCGGCGTTTCGCGCTTGAGGGATCCCCCGCCGATTGCGTGCTCGCGGGTCTCGGTCATCTGGTCCGCGGGCCGGTGGACCTCGTTCTGTCCGGGGTGAACCGTGGCAACAATGCCGGCGAGAACACCGTCTATTCCGGCACGATCGGCGGCGCGATGGAGGGGGCTCTGCAGGGGGTGCCTGCGATTGCGCTGAGCCAGTTCTACGGGCCGGGCAATATCGAGCTTCCCAATCCGTTCGAGGCCGCCTCCGGGCACGGGGCGGAGGTCGTGCGCCGGCTTCTCGAGGTGGCGCCGTGGGGCGGCGAGACCTATAAGCTGTTTTACAACGTCAACTTTCCGCCGGTCACGTCGGCCAAGGTCAAGGGGATCGCGGCCGTGGCCCAAGGCTACCGCGGCGATGCACGGATGGGCGTGGCGCCCAACAAGTCGCCCGCAGGCCGCGAATATCTGTGGATCCAGGCCAGCGCGCAGGGTCAGATGACCCAGCCGGGCACCGACGTGAAGGCCAATCTCGAGGGCTGGGTGTCGGTGACGCCCATGCGCTGCGATCTGACGGACCGGGATGTGCTGGCGGAACTGTCCGGCGCGCTCGATCCCTACGAGGGGTGACGTTATGACGCCGGAGGACACGATGCGCCTGCTCGTCGCGCTCCGGTCGCGGGGCGTGACCGACACGCGCGTCCTGGAGGCGATGGAGCAGGTGGATCGTGCGCTTTTCGTCTCGGACACCTTCGCCGATCAGGCCTTCGAGGATGTGCCCCTGCCGATCCAGTCGGGCCAGACGATCAGCCAGCCCTCCGTCGTCGGGCTGATGACCCAGGCCCTTGGGGTGCAGCCGCGTGACAAGGTTCTCGAAGTCGGTACGGGCACGGGGTATCAAGCCGCGATCCTCGCCCATCTCGCCCGCCGCGTCTACACGGTGGAGCGGCACAGGACGCTCGCGCGCATTGCGCGGGAGAACCATGCGGTGCTCGGGCTGACGAACATCACCCAGATTTCGGGCGACGGCAGCCGAGGTCTCCCCGAGCAGGCACCCTTCGACCGCATCCTCGTGACGGCGGCGGCAGAGGATCCGCCCGGTCCGCTGTTGGCACAACTGCGCGAAGGAGGTAGCATGGTCGTGCCCGTCGGCGTCTCGGACCATGTTCAGACGCTTGTGAAGGTCACGCGGGGGCCTGACGGATACGATTACGAGGAACTTCTTCCGGTGCGCTTCGTGCCGCTGGTCGAAGGCGTGGAGCCGGGCTGAAGACCCGACCCGCGGCAAGATAGGGCAGAACCCGGCACGCCGGGGCAGACATTGGGGAACAGGCATGTCCGACAGAGCAGGGCGGCCCGGCGCGACCGGCCCCTTCCGTATTGCGCCTTTGAGCGTGATCCTTCTTTCCACGGCGCTTGCGGGATGTTCCGAGTTCCGTTCCGGCAATCTCGATTTCGACCTGCGGGACGGCAACGGCACGCTCAACACCTCCGGTGCGGCGCAGTTGGCGGCGACGCAGAGGCCGAAGCCCGACGCCAGTGGCCTCATCACCTATCCGAATTATCAGGTCGTCGTGGCGCGGTCCGGCGACACCGTGGCCGATGTTGCCGACCGTATTGGAATTTCCGCGTCGGAACTCGCCCGGTTCAACGGCCTGTCAGTGGATGACCGGCTCAACGCCAATGCCGTTCTGGCCCTGCCGCGCCGGGTGGCGCCTGCGGGCGGCGCCGCGCGTCCGGACATAACCTCCATTGCGGGGCAGGCGATCGACCGGGCTTCGGGGCCGGGTCAGGCGGCACCGGTTCCGGTGGCCGTCCAGACCGGTGAGGAGCCGGTTCGCCACCGCGTGGCCCGGGGCGAGACGGCGTTCTCCATCGCACGCCTCTATGGTGTCAGCCCCACGAGCCTCGCGGAATGGAACGGTCTCGGGCCCGACCTCTCCGTGCGCGAGGGGCAATACCTCCTGATCCCGCTGGTCATCGGCCAAGACGGTGCGAGTGGGCTTTCCGTGCCCGATCCGGGTGCCGGATCCGCCACGCCGGTTCCGCCCTCCGCGGCCTCCGCTCTGCCCGACACGGTGGAGCAGGCGACCCTGCCGGCCAGTCCCGATCTCGACAAGTTCCGGACCGAGGCCAGCGCCGCGCCGGAGCCTGCGCCAGCGCCGCAACCGGTGGCCTCGGGCGGAAGCACGCTGCGCCGCCCGGTCGCGGGTCAGGTGCTGCGCCCCTTCTCCGGAAGCAACGAGGGCGTCGATTTCAGGGCCAGCGAGGGCGAGGCCGTGGCCGCTGCCGCCTCCGGCACGGTGGCCGCGATCACCCGCGACACCGACCAGGTGCCGATCCTCGTGCTGCGCCACGAGGGCGGGCTGCTGACGGTCTATGCCAACATCAAGGATATCACCGTTGAGAAGGGCGATCCCGTTTCCACGGGGCAGCGCATCGCATCCGTCGGCGGGGGCAGCCCGGCCTTCCTGCATTTCGAGGTGCGCCGCGGGTTCGACGCCGTGGACCCGGAGCCGCTTCTTCGCTGAAGGCAGGACGGGCGCGTGCGATGCGACGGATCGCGGCACCGCCCGGCGAATCTTTGCACGACCGCTTTCATGTGGCGGTTGCAATGCGTAAGTAACAAACGGATCAGGATGGGCGCCCGGACCGCGCCCCGCAGGGAGATCGCAATGCTTAACAATATCGGCCTTCCGGGCCTTCTCCTCATCGCAGTCGTCGTGCTGGTGCTGTTCGGCCGCGGCAAGATTTCCTCGCTGATGGGCGAGGTCGGCAAAGGCATCACCGCCTTCAAGAAGGGCGTGAGCGACGGGTCGAAGGACGATGACGAAGCCATCGCCGACGGCACGGCCGCGCGCAATGTCACGCCCGAGGCCGACAAGGAAAAGGTCTGAGGCAGACCCTGAAAGGCTGAGGCCATGCTGGACATCGGCTGGAGCGAGCTGCTCGTCATCGGCGTCGTCGCGCTTATTGTCGTCGGGCCCAAGGATTTGCCCAAGATGTTTCGCACGCTGGGTGAATTCACGGGCAAGGCGCGCCGTATGGCGCGCGAATTCCAGAACGCGATGAACGACGCCGCCGACGAAAGCGGGGTCGGTGACGTTGCCAAGGATCTCCGCAAGATGGCGAACCCCAAGAAGTTCGGGATGGATGCGCTGAACGACGCGACCGGTGATCTGAAATCATGGACGCCGGATAGCGAGGCGGCCAAGAGGGCGCCGGCGACCAAGCCCGGACCGTACAAGGCGCCCGACGCGTCCGATCTCGACGCCGCCGAGTTGGCGGAGGAGCCCGCGCTCCGGCCCGATCCCGCTGCGCCCAAGCCAGCAGATCCGAAGCCCGCGCCGACGACATCGCCCGAGCCTTCCGATGGTGCGCATATGGCGGACGCCAAGCCAAAGGCATCCGACGCATGAGCCGCATTGAGGATGAACTGGAGGATAGTGCCGCTCCGCTGATCGAGCATCTGGCGGAGTTGCGGACGCGCCTCATCAAAGCGGTCGCGGCCTTTGTCGTCGCGATGATCGTATGTTTCACGGTGGCGGAGCCACTTCTCGACTTCCTCGCCGATCCCATTGCGGATGTCCTGCGATCCCGGGGGCAGCCTGCGCAGCTGATCTTCACCGCACCGCAGGAGAAGTTTTTCGTCCTCATCCGGATTTCCGTGATCGGGGGCTTCGCTTTGTCTTTCCCGGTTATTGCGCACCAACTCTGGCGCTTCGTCGCGCCCGGTCTCTACCGGACCGAGAAGAACGCGTTCCTGCCCTTTATCTTCGCCTCGCCGCTGCTGTTCGCGCTGGGCGCGGCATTCGCGCATTATGTCGTCACCCCGCTGGCGATGAACTTCTTCATCGGCTTTTCCGACGCGATCCCGGCGCTGGTGAACTACGTTACCGGCACGCAGCCGATCGGCGTGATCGAGGACGAGAAGCTTCGAACGATCTTCCTCGGCTCGGTCCGGGAATCGCTGGACCTGTCGCTCAAGTTCATCTTCGCCTTCGGTCTGTGCTTTCAGCTGCCGGTCCTGCTGACCCTCATGGGGATGGCCGGTCTCGTCAGCGCCGAAGGTCTGGGCAACATGCGAAAGTACGCGGTGGTGGCCATTCTGGTTCTCGCCGCACTGGTAACGCCGCCGGACGTGATCACGCAGCTGATCCTGTTCGTGGTCGTCTACGGTCTTTACGAGGTTTCGATCCAGCTCGTCCGGCTGGTGGAGGCGCGGCGGACCAAGCGGCTGCGTGAGGAAGGTGTTCTCGACGAAGACGAGGCGCTGTGAGCGAGATGAGCGGCGATGCCCTCGCCCGGATTGCCACTGCGTTGGAGCGGCTGGCGCCGGGCCCCGCCAGCGCGCCGGATTGGTCGGCATCGGCCTATCTGTGGGACACCGCGCCGGATCGGCTGATCCCGGTGGAGCGGGTGAACCGAGTTCCGCTCGACCTCCTCGTAGGGATCGACCGGACGCGCGATACGCTGCTTGCCAACACGCGTCGGTTTGCCGAGGGGTTTCCCGCCAACAATGCGTTGTTGTGGGGTGCACGGGGGATGGGAAAGTCGAGCCTCGTCAAGGCCGTGCATGGTGAGCTACAGGAAACGGGCCTCAAGCTCATCGAGTTGCAGCGCGAGGAGATCGAGAGCGTCGGCCGGCTGCTGACGCTGCTGCGGGCTGCGCCGCACCGCTTCGTTCTATATTGCGACGATCTGAGCTTCGGGCACGACGATGCGGCCTACAAGTCGCTCAAGGCGGTGCTCGACGGCGGCATCGAGGGGCGCCCGAACAACGTCGTGTTCTACGCGACCTCGAACCGCCGCCACCTGATGCCCCGCGACATGATCGAGAACGAGCGGTCCACCGCGATCGCTCCGGGGGAGGCGGTCGAGGAAAAGGTGTCGCTGTCCGACCGCTTCGGCCTCTGGCTCGGCTTTCATCCTTGCGGTCAGGCGGCCTATCTCGAGATGATCCGGGGCTATTGCGAGGCCTACGGCGTCGAGATCGACGACGCCACGCTGCGCGCCGAAGCGGTTGAATGGCAGGCGACGCGCGGCGCGCGTTCCGGTCGGGTTGCCTGGCAATTCTTCACGGATCTCGCCGGCCGACGGGGTGTCACCCTCGCGTGAATAGACTGTTTCGCCCGCACAGGGCGCATTATCGGCCTTTTCACGGCGGGGACCGCTGATAGGGTAGCGTAGGAAGGTCCGTTCACAGGACCACCAACAGGGAGAATTGTCATGAAGAAGTTTCTGCTCGCCTCCGCCGCGACATTTGCCGCGACCGCCGCCTTCGCGCAGGACGATCCGGTCAAGCTTGGCGTCGTCCTCGGCTTCACCGGCCCGCTCGAGTCGCTCGCGCCCACGATGGCCGCCGGCGCCGAATTGGCCATGAGCGAGGTTTCGGAGTCCGGAGCTCTTCTCGACGGAACGTCCGTCGACTCCGTCGAGGCCGACTCGACCTGCATCGACGCTGCCGCCGCGACCGCAGCGACCGAGCGCCTGATCACCGGCGACGGTGTCGTCGGCATCGTCGGTGCGGATTGCTCGGGCGTGACCGGCGCCATGTTGTCGAACGTCGCCGTGCCGAACGGCATCGTGATGATCTCGCCTTCCGCGACGTCGCCGGGGCTCACCGACGCCGAGGATAACGGTCTGTTCTTCCGCACCGCGCCGTCGGACGCGCGCCAGGGTGAGATTGTGACCGACATCCTGATGGAGAACGGTGTCGAAGAGATCGCGCTGACCTACACCAACAACGATTACGGCAAGGGGCTCGCCGACGCGATTGAGGCCAACTTCAAGGATGCGGGCGGCACCGTGACCATCGCGGCCGCGCATGAGGACGGCAAGGCCGACTATTCCGCCGAAGTGGGCGCATTGTCGGCCGCGGGCGGCGAAGTGCTGGTCGTGGCGGGCTACGTCGATCAGGGCGGCTCCGGGATCGTGCGCGCGGCGCTCGACTCGGGCGCGTTCGACACGTTCTACTTCCCTGACGGCATGGTGTCTCAGGCGCTGGTCGACAACTTCGGCAGTGAAATCAACGGCTCCTACGGCGCGAACCCTGGCACCGACAGCCCCGGCGCCCAGATCTATCAGGACATGGCGACGGAGGCCGGCTTCGATGGCACGCAGCCCTTCTCGGCTGAGGCCTACGATGCGGCATCGCTGATCCTCCTGGCCATGCAGGCGGCGGGCTCGAGCGATCCGTCGGTCTACAAGGAATACGTGATGGACGTGGCCAACGCGCCGGGTGAGGAGATCCTGCCGGGCGAACTGGAGACGGGCCTCCAGATCATTGCCGATGGCGGCGATGTCGACTTTGTCGGCGCCTCCGCGGTGGAGCTGATCGGACCCGGCGAATCGGCGGGCAATTACCGCGAGATCACCATCACTGACGGTGAGCTCGAGGTCGTCGGCTACCGCTGACCCTACGGCACGATGAGGCGGACGGCCCCGGACATCCGGGGCCGTTCCAATAAGGGGCGGATACTGCTCCACCAGGGAGAAGACATGATCGAGGTCACCGACCTGCATCGCCATTTCGGCGGCTTCCGGGCCGTCGATGGCGCGACGCTTCGGATCAAGGAGCGTTCGATTACCGGACTGATCGGCCCGAATGGCGCCGGAAAGACGACCCTTTTCAATGTCATAGCGGGTGTTCTCAAACCGACGTCCGGGCACGTGGCGATGGCGGGCAAGGATATCACCGGCCTGCCGCCGCACGAATTGTTCCATCTCGGCCTGTTGCGCACGTTCCAGATCGCGCACGAATTCAAGTCGATGACCGTGCGCGAGAACCTGATGATGGTGCCGGGTGCGCAATCGGGCGAGACGCTCTGGAACGCGTGGTTCGGACGTGCCGCGATCCGTCGGGAGGAGGCGCGGCTGGCCGAGAAGGCCGATGAGGTGCTCGACTTCCTGACCATCTCGCATCTCGCGGACGAGCGGGCGGGCAACCTGTCCGGCGGTCAGAAGAAGCTGCTGGAGCTTGGCCGCACGATGATGGTCGATGCCCGGATCGTGTTCCTCGACGAGGTCGGGGCAGGGGTGAACCGGACGCTGCTCAACACGATCGGTGACGCGATCCTGCGCCTCAACGAGGAACGCGGCTACACGTTCGTCGTCATCGAACACGACATGGATTTCATCGGCCGCATCTGCGACCCGGTCATCTGCATGGCCGAGGGCAAGGTGCTGGCCGAGGGGTCGCTCGCGGAGATCAAGGCCAACGAGCAGGTGATCGAGGCCTACTTGGGCACCGGGCTCAAGAACAAGGATCAGCTTTCGGGGGCTCCGGCATGAGCGACGCCTATAGCGACAGTCGGGGCAATCACGACGCGTCCATCGTCAACCCGCGGGGCCGCGGCACGATGGTTCCCGGCAAGGCAACCGGCGAGCGGGTCGAAACGGCCAACGCCTTCCTTGTTGGCGACACGATGAGCGGCGGCTACGGCCAAGGGCCCGACATCCTGCACGCGTGCACCATAGCCGTCGATCCCGGCGAGATTGCCGTGATCGTCGGGCCCAACGGCGCGGGCAAGTCGACCGCGATGAAGGCGGTCTTCGGGATGCTGAACCTGCGCAAGGGATCTGTCCGGCTCGACGGGCAGGACATCACCGATCTGAGTCCGCAGGACCGCGTCGCGCAGGGCATGGGGTTCGTGCCGCAGACGTCGAACATCTTCACCTCCCTGACCGTGGAGGAAAACCTCGAGATGGGCGCCTTCATCCGCCGCGACGACATCCGCGGCACGATGGAGCAGATCTACGAGCTGTTTCCCATCTTGAAGGACAAGCGCCGCCAGCCTGCCGGAGAGCTTTCCGGCGGGCAGCGCCAGCAGGTTGCCGTCGGCCGGGCCCTGATGACGAAGCCGAAGGTGCTGATGCTGGATGAACCGACGGCAGGTGTGTCGCCCATCGTGATGGACGAACTCTTCGACCGCATCATCGAGGTCAGCCGCACCGGCATTCCCATCCTGATGGTCGAGCAGAACGCCCGTCAGGCGCTGGAAATCGCCGATCGCGGCTATGTTCTGGTGCAGGGGCGCAACGCGCATACCGGCACCGGCAAGGAACTTCTGGCGGACGAGGATGTCCGGCGGTCGTTCCTGGGGGGCTGACATGCTGCGCCCATTTTCGCTTCCCATTCCTTCCGGGCGTCCCGCCACTGCTCTGCCTGCCTTTTTGGTCTGCGCAGGGCGGGGCGTTGCCCGCGCCGCGGGCGGTCACGCTCCCTCGTCGCCCGCCAATACACGTCTCTCCTGCCGAGGACCGCGCCCCTGATGGAACCCTTGAACGCCCTCGTCGCATTGACGAACTTCGTGATCATTCCCGCAACCGCCTATGGTTCGCAGCTTGCGCTCGGCGCGCTGGGCGTGACACTGATCTACGGGATCCTCCGGTTCTCGAACTTCGCACATGGCGACACGATGGCCCTTGGGACCACGGCGGTGATCCTGACGACTTGGGGCCTTCAGAGCGCTGGGATCAACTTCGGTCCGCTGCCGACCGCGCTTCTGGCGCTGCCAGTCGGCATCGCGGTCTGTGCGCTGCTCCTGCTCGGCACGGACCGCCTCGTCTATCGGTTCTATCGGGCGAAGAAGGCGGTTCCCGTCATCTTCGTCATCGCCTCGCTCGGCGTGATGTTCGTGTATAACGGCCTGACCCGGTTCATCATCGGTCCCGAAGATCAGCGTTTTGCCGACGGAGAGCGGTTCCTGGTTTCCGCCCGTGGCTTCCGTGAGGCGACCGGTCTCGACGAGGCGCTGGTGATCCGGACGACGCAGGCCATCACCGTCGTCGTCGCGGTGATCGTGGTCGCGATCCTGTTCTGGTTCCTCAACCGCACGCGCACCGGCAAGTCGATGCGCGCCTATTCCGATAATGAAGACCTCGCGCTCCTCTCCGGGATCAATCCCGAGAAGGTCGTGGCATATACTTGGCTGATCGTCGCCGCGCTCGCGACCATCGCGGGGACGCTCTACGGGCTCGACAAATCCTTCCGGCCATTCACCTATTTCCAGCTCCTGCTGCCGATCTTCGCGGCGGCCATCGTCGGCGGGCTGGGCAGTCCGCTGGGCGCCATTGCCGGCGGCTTCGTAATCGCCTTCGCAGAGGTGACGATTACGTATCCTCTCAAGGCTGTCCTCGGCTATGCCCTGCCCGACGGGTGGGAGCCCGACGGCCTCGTGCAGCTCCTGTCCACCGACTACAAATTCGCGGTCAGCTTCGTGATCCTGCTGATCGTCCTTCTATTCCGGCCGACTGGCCTGTTCGCGGGGAAATCCGTATGACCCTTCGTGCGACGCTGCTCTTCACGTTCGTGCTGCTGCTCTTCGTCGGCACCGGCTTTTACCAATCGTGGAACGTGGCCCTGACGATCTTCAACATGGGCCTGATCTCGGCGATCATGGCCCTCGGCGTGAACATGCAATGGGGATATGCCGGGCTGTTCAATGTCGGCGTCATGGGGTTTGTCGCTCTCGGCGGCCTCGGCGCCGTGCTCGTCTCGATGCCGCCGAATGCTGAGGCAATCACCGCGGGCGGTCTGCGGGTGCTGGCGGGGCTGTCGCTCGGCGCGGCAACGGTGATCGCGGCGATTTTCGCTTACCGCAAGGGCGGGCGTTTTGCCGGATGGCTGACGGCGGGGATCCTTCTGGCAGGCTTTTTCCTCTTCCGGGCAGTCCTCGATCCCGGCGTCGACGCGATCGAGGCCGTCAACCCGGCCCGTGCGGGCAATATCGGCGGGCTCGGCCTGCCGGTGCTCCTGTCGTGGCCTGTCGGCGGGTTGCTTGCGGCGGGGGCGGCGTGGATCATCGGCAAGGTGGCGCTCGGGCTGCGCTCCGACTACCTCGCCATCGCCACGCTGGGCATCGCGGAAATCGTGATTGCCATGATGAAGAACGAGGACTGGCTGGCCCGCGGCGTCAAGAACGTGATCGGCGTGCCCCGGCCGGTGCCGTATGAGGTGGACCTTCAGGCGTCCGAGTCTTTCGTGGAAAGCGTCACCGGGTTCGGCGTCGATCCCGTCACGGCGTCGACCATCGCGGTCAAGCTGGCCTATACGGGGCTCTTCGCGGTCGTTCTCCTCGTTCTGGTGTGGCTCGCGCAGACCGCGCTCGCCTCGCCTTGGGGGCGGATGATGCGCGCGATCCGCGATAACGAGGTCGCGGCCGAGGCCATGGGCAAGGACGTGACCGCACGACATCTGCAGATCTTCATCCTCGGCTCGGCCGTCTGCGGACTGGCCGGTGCGATGATGACGACGCTCGACGGACAGTTGACGCCCGGCACCTATCAGCCGCTGCGCTACACCTTCCTGATCTGGGTGATGGTCATCGTCGGCGGGCAGGGCAACAATCTCGGCGCCGTCCTCGGCGGATTTCTGGTGTGGTGGCTCTGGGTACAGGTGGAGCCGATGGGCGCGCTGCTCATGAACGGCATCACCGCCGGCATGGCCGACGGCTCGTGGCTCAAAGGGCATTTGCTGGAATCGGTGGCCCATATGCGTCTGCTGACAATGGGACTGATCTTGCTTCTCGTGCTGCGCTTCTCGCCGCGCGGCCTCCTGCCGGAGCGGTAAGGGCAGCGGCTACTCCGCCGCTGTCCGCTCGGCCTGCGCCTCGGCCTCGATGGCCTCGGCGCGCTTCTCGACCTGCACGACGATGTGGTCGATCATCTGGTCGTTGGTCATCTTGTGGCTCTGCTTGCCCGCAAGATAGACCATGCCCGATCCGTTTCCGCCGCCGGTAAAGCCCACGTCGGTCATCAGCGCCTCGCCCGGCCCGTTCACGACGCAGCCGATGATCGAAAGGCTCATCGGTGTCTTGATGTGTTCGAGCCGCTTCTCAAGGGTCTCGACCGTGCGAATGACGTCGAAGCCCTGCCGTGCGCATGACGGGCAGGAGATGATGTTCACGCCACGATGGCGCAGCCCGAGAGATTTCAGGATCTCGTAGCCGACACGCACCTCCTCGACCGGATCGGCCGAAAGGGAGACGCGGACGGTGTCCCCGATCCCCATCCAGAGCAGGTTCCCCAGCCCAATCGCCGACTTGATCGTGCCCGACATGAGGCCACCCGCCTCCGTGATGCCGAGATGGATCGGGGCGTCCGTCTGCTCCGCCAAACCCTGATAGGCGGCGGCGGCCATGAAGACGTCGGACGCCTTGCAGGAAATCTTGAACTCGTGGAAATCGTTATCCTGAAGGATTCGGATGTGGTCGAGCCCGCTTTCGATCATCGCGTCGGGGCAGGGTTCGCCGTACTTTTCGAGCAGGTGCCTCTCCAGCGAGCCCGCATTGACGCCGATTCGAATCGAACAGCCGTGGTCGCGGGCGGCGGAAATCACCTCGCGGACACGCTTGGCATCACCGATATTGCCCGGATTGATGCGCAGGCATGCCGCGCCGGCCTCGGCGGCCTCGATCCCCCGGCGGTAGTGGAAATGGATGTCCGCCACGATCGGCACCGGGCTTTCGGCGACGATCTCACGCAAAGCCTTCGAGGATGCCTCATCGGGAACGGAGACGCGCACGATGTCCGCACCGGCATCGGCGGCGGCCTGAATTTGGGCGATGGTGGCCGCGACGTCGGTCGTCAGCGTGTTCGTCATCGTCTGGACGGATATCGGAGCGTCGCCGCCGACGGCGACGTTCCCGACCATGATCTTGCGCGATTTCCGGCGGTCGATCTGACGCCAGGGACGGATGGAATGGAGCGACATGGAACGCGACCTCCCGAAAGGTTCGCGTCACACGTAATCCCGCAGGCAGTGGCGCGCAACAGGCGCCCCCGTCGCGTCAGTCCGCCGGCGTGATCCCACCCGGAGCCTCCAAGGCGGTCAATTCGGCCACGACGCGGGCCAGTTCCTTATCGGCCTCCAGGTCGGCCACCGTGAAATTGTCGCGCACCGCATCGGCGGCCATCGCAACATTCGAGACGACCTGCGCCCCGGGGGCGACGGGGCCGTAGGTCTGTCCAGCCACGTTCATGTATAATGCGCCGGAATTCCCGGTGCGCAACGAGGCGGGCACCTCAGCGGCCGGAACCTCATAGGTCTCGCCGGGCTTGAGAATTTTCTCGAACAACGTGTCGCCGTCGGCGGAGCGCACGCGCACCCACGTCTCGCGCACGGCGACAAGCACCACGGCATCGGGCTCATCGGCCAGCACGCGCGGGGTGGCGGGCGGCGCTGTGTCATTCGCCGGTGTCGCGGCAGCGGGCGGGGTGGTCGTCTCGCCCAGTGCCTCGGCGAGGGCGAGATTTACCGAAGCGCCGATCGACGCGGCGATGGCATCGGGACCAGCCAACCCCGTGGGTTCGACAGAAGCCAGCGCACCGATCGCGCCGGGGGAGATGGTCGAAATCGGCGCGTCGCGGGCCGTGAGAATCGGCGCATCGAGCGCCTGCGGGCGATAGAGCCGTGCGAGTGCATCCTGAGACGGGGCGAGAATATCGGCTGATTCGGGCGCATCGACGTCGGGCTCGATCGTCGCGAGCGGATCAAGTTCCGCCGCCAGGATCGGAGCCTGCTCGACGGGAGCAACATTTACGCGTTGCACTTCCTGGACGATCGTCCAGCCGCCATAGCCCAGCCCCGCGACCAACAGCCCGAGAACGGCGAGCGAGCCGAGCGCGCCCGGCTCAAACCCGGCAAAGACGGGCTGCGCCCTCTTCGAGAATGGGCTGCCGGAGCCGAGGATCGGATCGGAAGCGGCGGGCGCGATTACGGACAACGCCGCCTTTCGCTTGGTGCCACCCTTGCCGCCGAGACCGGCCGAACCAACCTGACCGGCCGGCGCCTTGGCGAAAATTTCTTTGCGGCGAGAGGCCTCTGAATCCATTGGTTTGAGGGCTTGGAACCCTCCGAACCCGGACTCCTCGCAGAAGCGCGCGAAGACGATTTCCGGCTCCATGCCGAGGTATCGCGCATAACTGCGGACGTAGCCCGCGACGAAGCTCAAGCTGTCGAAGGCGGACAGATCGGCGTTCTCGATCGCGGCAATATAGCTGGCCTTGATGCGAAGTTCGCGCTGGACGTCCATAAGCGACTTACCAAGCGTCGCTCGCTCGCCCCGCATCTCGTCGCCGAGACGCAGCTCAAAACTATCGTAGCCCCGCGCGGGGGCTTCTGCGTTGGAGAAGAATTTCGACTTCCTGCCGAACATCCGCTGCCCCATGATCTGTGGACGCGCCTCGTTTATGGACGCGTTTCCGCCTCAGGATGCAGGCTTTCGACTTTGTCGGCCACCCACTATCCGCCGCTAGACTAGCATCATGTGGTAAACAATGCACGTCGAGTTTGCGGGATCGCAACCGGCATGAACCGGCCGGCGATCAGCCGACCGCCAACTGCCGGTTCAACGCGCAATGCGACCAAAGATTGTCCATCGCGCTGATCAGACCGTCGATCATTTTGGGCGTGTGCACGGGCGAAGGTGTGAAGCGCAGTCGCTCTGTCCCGCGCGGCACCGTCGGGAAGTTGATCGGCTGCACATACACTCCATGATCGGCCAGCAGCCGGTCGGAGATCATCTTGCACTTGACCGGATCGCCCACATGAACCGGGACGATGTGGCTGCCGTGATCGATGATCGGCAGGCCGAGGCCGCGTAGTCGCAGCTTCAGCACGGCCGCGCGTTCCTGATGCAGGTCGCGCAACGCCTGATCCCGCTTCAGGTGCGCGACCGACGCGGCGGCGCCGGCGGCGACCGCGGGCGGCAGGGAGGTCGTGAAGATAAACCCGGGCGCATAAGACCGCACCGCGTCGCACATCTTTGACGACGCCGCGATATAACCACCCATCACACCATAAGCTTTGCCCAGCGTGCCGTTCACGATGTCGATCCGACCGGTCAGCCGATCACGCTCCGACACACCGCCGCCGCGGGGGCCGTACATGCCGACCGCGTGAACCTCGTCGATATAGGTCAGGGCCCCAAATTCTTCGGCAAGATCGCAGATGCCGGCAATTGGACCAAAGTCTCCGTCCATCGAATATACCGACTCGAACGCGATCAGTTTGGGTGCGGCAGGATCGTCCGCTTCGAGAAGCTGCCGAAGATGGTCGAGGTCGTTGTGCCGGAAAATCCGCTTCGCGCCCCCGTTGCGGCGCACTCCCTCGATCATCGAGGCGTGGTTGAGGGCATCGGAATATATGATCAGCCCAGGAAACAGCTTGGGCAGCGTGCTCAGCGTCGCATCGTTGGCGATATAAGCCGAGGTAAAGACAAGCGCCGATTCCTTGCCATGCAGATCGGCAAGCTCTCCCTCGAGGCGCTTGTGGTGGACCGTCGTGCCGGAGATGTTGCGCGTGCCGCCCGATCCCGCACCGGTCGCGTCGAGCGCGTCGTGCATCGCCTCCAGAACGATGGGATGCTGACCCATCCCCAGATAATCGTTGCCGCACCAGACAGTTATCTCAGACTCGCTCCCGTCCGGGCGGGTCCAGGTCGCGTGCGGAAAATGCCCGCGCCTACGCTCGATGTCGATGAAGGTGCGATAGCGGCCTTCGTCGTGGAGCGCCTGAAGCGCCCGATCCAATCCTGCCGCATAATCCGTCATCGACCGTCTTTCGTACCGTTCCAGTCTCGTCACCTATGCACACCGCTCGGCACCGCACAGATAGCAATTTGTCGCGCAATATCCAGCACCGCCTTGATCCGGATCAAGGCCGAAACGCGACCTCGCCCAATCGCAATGCGGCCAACATCGAATTTGAACCCGCACGCCGAAAACATGCCGGGAACTTGCGGCCCGTGCGCCTTGTCCGCGGAGCGAAGCCGCTCACGCGACGTCCCGCACTCCGCGCCGAAACCGGAAAAGCGGCGCCCATCGGTGCCGAAGCTCTCGCGACTCGCAGCGTATCGCGTCATCGGGGCGGTCTCTCGGCAGCGGCGGTTCCAAGCTTGTTAGCCGATCCCGTCCACCCGCCGCAATGCGCGAGATCTGGACACCAAGCCGCCGCGCGCGCACCAAGACGCGGTCCCAGTCCGAAGGTTTAATTCCATGTCCGATCCCGTTCCCGCCATCCTCGACCGCATCGACGCCGACCAGTCGCAGGCCCTTGACCGCTTGATGGAGTTGCTGCGCATCCCTTCGATCTCGACCGACCCGGCGCATGCCGACGATTGCGAGATGGCGGCCGACTGGCTGGTTTCCGAACTCACAACTCTCGGTTTCGAGGCATCGAAGCGGCAGACGCCGGGGCACCCGATGGTCGTCGCGCATGGCGGGGTGGGCGCCCGGCATGTCCTCTTCTACGGCCACTACGACGTGCAGCCGATTGACCCGCGCGAGTTGTGGGACCGTGACCCCTTCGACCCGGCCATCGAGGAGACGCCGCACGGCAAGGTCATTCGCGCCCGCGGCGCATCCGACGACAAGGGCCAGTTGATGACCTTTCTCGAAGCCTGCCGGGCCTGGAAGGCCGAGACGGGAGGATTGCCGTGCCGCATCACGATCCTCTTCGAGGGGGAGGAGGAGTCTGGCTCACCCTCCCTCGTGCCGTTCCTCGAGCAGAACGCCGAGGAGCTACGCGCCGAAATCGCCCTGATCTGCGACACCGGGCTCTACGGTGACGGCGTGCCGGCAATCGTCACATCGTTGCGCGGCCTCGTCGGTGAGGAATTGACCATCACGGGCCCCGACCGCGATCTGCATTCCGGCGGCTATGGCGGTAGGTACTGTACCCTCAGGTCTGGAAATTCGCTTGAGACGCGGGGCGTGAGCTCGTGCTGGGGCGCCTCCAGCACAAGCTGCCCATTCTGGTATTCCATGGCCTTGCAACACAACCATGGAGAAGAACGAATGGACAGGCGGAAGGATACGGCGCTTGAGGCGGTCTTGGAACAGTTGATCGAGCACGGGCCCGGCGAGATCGCATCGGTGTTCGCGCGGGCTTTCGAGCTGGCGATGCAGATCGAACGGGAGCGGTTTCTCGGCGCGAGCCATTATGAGCGCACGCCCGAGCGTCACGGCTA
>NZ_CYPR01000201.1 GCF_001408515.1 Jannaschia seosinensis
TTCGTGTCCCCGAAAGGGACTTCTCCTCCTTCTCTTCGACGCCCTCGCCCCACCGAAAACAGCCTGACGCAAGCGCCCCGACAAATCCCGAAACATCAATCCACACCACCCAAGACCCAAGTCACCGGCCGGCCTGCCAACCGGACGCAAACACCGGGTGCGCGCAAGAAAACCGAGACCGGGGAAACCATCCCACGGAGCACAAGTCCGCAGCTTCATGAATTATGCGGGTTAGAACCATCCCCCGATCGACCCGCGCGCCCGTCATGCGGCGGCGTAAGCTCGACCGCTTATCTCCGACCGCTCAGCGCCCGCACCAGCCCAACAACCACCGCCGCCCCGACGGCGCCCACGATTATCACCAGAAGCACGCCGCCCGCCGCAATCACCGTCACCCCGAGCGCAGCCAGCAGAAACGGTGTCGCCATTGCCGCCACCGCGCCGATGATTGCATAGACGGCCTTGCTGCGCCCGCTCAGCGCCCCGGCCAGCCAGCCGATGGCAAGCCCCGCCAGCGCGAGGATCACCAGTGCGGCGACGCCCACACCCTCGAAAAATCCTTCCATCGCGTATCCTCCTCAATAGCATGATTATCGGCAACGCATGACACGGCGCCGACGCATCCGCATCCGTTTTCTCGAGGTGATACCAACGGCCCGAGGCTTTGACTCTGTGAGGGCTTCCCAGGTGTGTCAGTTGCTGATTCACTCTCTCTGGGATGTGAGGGAGGATCAGCATGGGGGTGGAGATCACGCGTAGGGAGCTGTCGGCGGCGGACCTACGGCGCGAGGCGGCGCGGGCGAAGGACGCAAGGGCGTCGCGGCGGATGCTTGCGCTGGCCTTCGTGCTCGACGGGCGGACACGGACGGAGGCGGCAGAGAGTTGCGGGATGGATCGGCAGACCCTGCGCGACTGGGTTCATCGCTATAATGCGGAGGGGCTTTCGGGTCTCATCGATCGTCCTCTTCCGGGCCGGACGCCCATGCTCAGCACGGAGCAGATGAGCGAGCTGGCGGCGATCGTCGAAGCGGGGCCGGACCCGGAGATGGACGGAGTTGTGCGCTGGCGGCGGGTTGATCTGTGCGCAGTGGTGGAGCGCCGCTTTGGCATTCGCGTGGCGGAGCGGACGATGAGCTCGATCCTCCGCCGGCTCGGCTTCGTGAAGCTGTCGGCGCGGCCGCGTCATCCGCAGAGCGATCCAGACGCCCAGGAGCTATATAAAAAACTTTCCAGAACTGGTGCGCACGGCCCTGCCTGAGGAGGCAAAGGAAAAGCCTCTGGAGGTCTGGTTCCAAGATGAGGCGCGC
>NZ_CYPR01000202.1 GCF_001408515.1 Jannaschia seosinensis
ACTGGCTATTTGCCGGATCGGACACGGGTGGCGAAACCATGGCGCGGGCGATGACGCTCATAGAGAGCGCGAAGATGAACGGCCTCGATCCCCAAGCCTACCTCGCCGACATCCTCGACCGCATCCACGATCACAAGAACAACCGCCTCGTCGAGTTGCTGCCCTGGAACTGGACGCCAAAAGCCGCCGGAACCACGCAGAGCGAAGCTGCCTGAAATTACAAGGCGGTCAGAACCGGGCGCTTACCGTGAGCAAGACCCACAAGCCAGTGGTCAGCGCCGTGGTGAAGACCGTCTTCGCCGAGAAGGACCGTGACCAAGCCCATGCCCGCTGACGCGAGGTTGCCGACAACCTGCGGGAGCGGTTCCGCGACGTGGCCAAGCTGATGGATGAGGCTGAGCACGATGTCCTCGCCTACATGACCTTCGATGAAAGCCTGCGCTCGAAGCTGCACAGCACTAACCCGCTGGAGCGCCTGAACAAGGAGATCAAGCGGCGCACCAACGTGGTCGGGATCTTCCCGAACCGTGAGGCCGTCATCCGCCTCGTCGGAGCACTGATGCTGGAGCAAAATGACGAGTGGGCCGTCTCCCGCCGCTACATGCCGGTAGAAAAGCTGACTGCCGTGTGCAACGATCCGGACGTGGGCGCGATGATCGCCGCCCAGTGAACGAGCGACACCAGCTATGAAGAAGCAGGTGAATGCCAGTTCCTAAACCACTTCCCGGGACACTATTAGGCGTTATGCGAAGTACGCTGAAATCCGGGCTGATTACGCCAAGTCTCGCCCGTCACTTTCAGGAACGTCAAGCACGGCTCCCATTTCACCGACCGCATCTTCTGGCACGGGACCGGTCAACGTATGGCAGCCTTGTAAATGCCTTGAATACGCTAACCCGGATAATTCACGAGAAGGCGGCGGAGGTGGCGTAACCGTCTGAAACTCTGTATTTTTTGGTTATCGACGCCAAAGATTCAGATTTCAGCAGGACGACCTCCGCCATGACCCAGTCTACGTGCTCCACGCCCCGCCTGTCACCCCTTAACGGTAAGCCGGTCCTACTCGGGTTTGACGGCGCCGACATGAGCTCCGACGCCGGCCTGACCCTGCTGCGCGAGATCGAGCGCAGGGCGGGTCTGGCGCAGCGGCTCGCAGATTGCCTGCGCGATCCGCGTGACCCGGCGAAAGTTCAGCATAGCCTGTGTGACATCATCCGGTTCCGGATCATGATGATCGCGGCGGGATATGAAGACGGCAACGACGCGGCAGCCCTGCGGTACGATCCCAGCTTCAGGATCGCGCTGGAGCGTGGCCCGGAAACAG
>NZ_CYPR01000203.1 GCF_001408515.1 Jannaschia seosinensis
AAGACCCGGATCATCGTGACCCTGCCGGCATCGTGTCCCCGAAAGGGACTTCTCCTCCTTCTCTTCGACGCCCTCGCCCCACCGAAAACAGCCTGACGCAAGCGCCCCGACAAATCCCGAAACATCAATCCACACCACCCAAGACCCAAGTCACCGGCCGGCCTGCCAACCGGACGCAAACACCGGGTGCGCGCAAGAAAACCGAGACCGGGGAAACCATCCCACGGAGCACAAGTCCGCAGCTTCATGAATTATGCGGGTTAGGTTACTCGCCAGCGACATTTTTGCCGTTGGGCCACGGGCGATGCGGTAAATCCTACGGGAACTTTATTTTCGGTCGTTGTTTGATCCCGGCTCAAAGAGACGAGCTTTGATAAAATTCACGTCGCGAGAACGGATTGTAGCCTTGCCTCCATGGCTGGACAGCGCGCGATCTGAAGCTTCGTCGCGGCTCCGATGGGAACGCGAACCAGACAAATGTCGCCGCCGGATTGAGCGGTATTTATCGGTTGGGTGCGGCCGGACCTCTGGCTGGATCAGCCGGCGCGGCGTTCCGCCTCCTCGGTATAGCGCGATCCCCCGGACAGCGCGAACGTGCCGCGGCTGATCTTTCGGATCGTGCCTTCGCGCAGCAGCTGGCCGAAGCCCCGAAGACCTTCTTCGCGGGTGAGATCCTCGCAAGCCTCGGCTGCGAGTTGCAGCAGATGGGGCCGTGAGAACGTCTCTTGGCCCAAGGTTTTGGTGCTGAAGACCGCGGCTGCCTCAAGGATATCGGACAGATCGACCGCTCCGACTTCGGAGGCGAACAGTTCGAAGCCGTCATTGCCGTCAGTGGCAGAGCCGTCATTGTCAAACGCGCCATCCCTATCCCCATGCTGGTCTGACGCTCCATGGACATCGGCAGCTTCTGCTGCATCCTTCGCAACGCGTTGTTCGGATACGAGCATCAGCGGCGTCGGCCGTTCGGGGCGGGAGGTGCGTTCATCTCCGGTCACGGGACGGCGCGGGCGAATCGTGCTGGCCAGATCGGCGCGGTAGGCGTCCGTCTCGTCGGTCTCGGGTGTCGCGGCCGGACCGTCGGCACGGCGTGCGGCGACCGCGGCCTTGAGGTGCGAGATGTTGGCATGACGCCGCGACGCGTCCTCATCCGAGAGACGGCTGTCGGTTGCGGCAAACAGACGCTCCATGTCCGGATCCGACGGAGCGGCAGCAGATCGCCGCTGTTCCGGGGTTTCGTCTTCATCTGAACTCATTTCGCCATCCGAAACTTCATCGCCCTTGGCATCGGAGGCGGCCTCGAAAGGAGCGGCCGCAGTCTCGCCATCATACCGTATCGCGGCAAGTTCGGCCATCAAGTCGTCGGATTCGTCGTCGCCGCCGAGGATCTCGGCCAGATCGTCCTCCTCACCCGTATCGGCGGCGAGATTCGCAAAGTAGCCGTCCCGGTCGGTATGTTCCATCGACCCGTCGTCATCGGAAGTCTCTTCGGCAGCATCGTTGCCTCGCAGTGCGTCCGCGATGGTGGCCTCGGTCAAGCCGAAGTTTCCGTCGCCACCATCCTGCGCAGGCAATTCGGTCTCTGCCGTAAGCGCTTCGCGGTCATGTGCCGCCGGTTCCCTGTCTTCGACGGCCGGTTCATCAACTGCTGGCGCGGGCGTTGCGGGTTCTTCGGTGCGGCGAACCTTGCGGACGCGGATCACACGGCCTTTCGCGGGCGCGGCCGGCACGTCGGATCGTGAATGTTTTGCAGCATCGCCTTCGGGGACACGTGCGCTGACGGCCGGAACCTCAGGCTCAGGCGGTCTTTTGTCGAAAATTCGCGCCCTCTTGAACACGGTACGTTCAGCCGTGGGCTCATCGTCTTGCTCCACGACATCGCGGATCTGCGCCAGCTTGTCGGCAGTTGATCTTGGCTCTCCCGCAGCGGCCCGTTGCGTTCCGGCAGCAGGATCAAGGAGCGGGTCGGTGGCCTCATCGGCTGCGGCCGGAAAGGCAGCATCTTCGGCCTCGGAAACCCGCGCATCCTTGATGAACCGCTCGATCTCATCTTCATCGGCAACTGGCGCGGCGGCTTTCTGCGCGGGTCGGCGCAGCCGGACTCCGTCATCGTCGGGATGCACCTCGATCGCGTGCTGCGCGCGCGAGGCGGCGATATTGCGCAGCGTCTCGACGTCGGGCGTCGGTGGCTCGGCTCCAAAAAACCGGTCCTCGGCGGCGAGGTCGCGGAAATACTCCGCGATGTCCTTCATGGCCGAGAACGGATCATCGAATCCCTCGAGCGTGCAGGAGAATGTCCCGTAGGCGACGGTCAGGATCTTGTTATCGGGAGCCATCTGCGTAACCTTCGCTTTCTCCCCTCAGGGGGATCCTGTTGCATCTCGCCTTGCAGGTAAACAAACGATTCCAGTCAAATCGTGCCCCGGTCTGGACCATTTGACGGTTTCCGGGGTCAAATCCTGCCACATTCGAAACGCGAAAGACCCGTCCATGCCATTTTCGCGCAACGCCTCCGGGTCCGGTAAGACGGCAAGCGCGGGTGCGCAGACCATCGTGGGTGGGGCACCTGTTAGCAGCCGAGTCCTTTCCGAGGCGTTAACGCTGGCGCCACGGCTGATCGCGGTCGATAGCGGCGCCGATACCTGTCTCGCCGCCGGCCATGTGCCCGAGGCGGTGGTCGGCGATCTGGATTCGATCTCCCAAGCGGCCCGCATCGCCTTCGCGGATCGCCTGCACCCGATCCCGGAGCAGGACAGTACGGATTTCGCGAAGGCGCTGCGGACGTTTCCCGCGCCGCTGACGCTGGCCGTGGGGTTCATCGGCGCGCGGAGCGACCATTTTCTGGCTTGTCTGAGTGCGCTTGCCCGGATCGGGGAGCGGTGTGTCCTGCTGTCGGAGACGGATTGTGTGACGCTTTGTCCGCGCGCAATCGCGCTCGATCTCGCGGCCGGCACGCGGGTCTCGCTCTGGCCGCTCGCGCCGGTCCGGGGCACGAGCGCCGGGCTCTTCTGGCCGATCGACGGGCTGGAGCTTTCGCCGACCGGGCGCGTGGGGACGTCAAACGTGGCGACCGGGCCGGTGCGGCTGACGCTCGACGGGCCGACGGCGTTGATCCTTCCGGCGGATTGTCTGCGGATCCTCGTCGAATCGCTGGACGCCGTCTCTCGCCCCGGGGGCCCCGTGCCGTTATAAGGCCGCGACGCAAGCAGGGAGCTCCGAGATGTCCGCCAAGCCTGACCCGATCGACATGGCGAAATACGTCTCGGCTCTCCGGGCGCTCGATTACGTGCAGGACGGCATGCGGATCGGGCTCGGCACCGGATCGACGGCGGCATGGATGGTGCGCGGCCTGGGGGAGCGGGTGCGCCGCGACGGCTTACGGGTGACGGGCGTTCCGACCTCGTCGCGCACGGCATCGCTGGCCCGCGAATGCGGCATCCAGGTCATCACGCTCGAGGATGCGAAATGGCTCGACCTGACGATCGACGGAGCAGATGAGTTCGATCCCGGCCTCGGCCTCATCAAGGGCGGGGGTGGCGCGCTTCTGCAGGAGAAGATCGTCGCCACCGCGTCGGACATGATGGTGGTCATCACCGATTCCTCCAAGGCGGTGGACACGCTCGGGGCCTTTCCGCTTCCGGTGGAGGTGATTCCCTTTGGCTGGCAGACCACGAAGGCGCTGATCGAGGAGAGCCTGATCGGCATGGACGTCGCCGGCCGTCAGGTGACGCTGCGGCTCAACCGCGATGCGCCCTACCGCACCGACGAAGGCAACCTGATCCTCGACCTGCATCTTCGGCGCATCGGCAATGCGCGTCAGCTTTCGTTGATGCTCAACCAGATTCCCGGCGTGGTGGAGAACGGGCTGTTCCTCGATATCTGCGACGTGCTCATCACCGGCGAGGCCGACGGCGGGGTCGAGGTGCATGACGGTGCATCGGGAACCGTGACGCATGAGCGCATGGAGATGCGCAACGGCGGGAACATCTTTACCAACGACGCCGGTTGAGACGCGGCGCGGCGTCATTGGCCGGGATGCCTTCGCCAGAGGGCGGAGCCGGGCCGCGGCGGCGCAGAATGAGATGCAAGGCAGGAAGTGTTTCCCATGGATTTCGACTATGACCTCTTCGTCATCGGCGGTGGCTCCGGCGGGGTCCGGGCGGCGCGGCTGACCGCGCAATCGGGCTTTCGCGTGGCCGTCGCCGAGGAAAGCCGGATGGGCGGCACCTGCGTCATCCGCGGCTGCGTGCCCAAGAAGCTGATGGTGTTCGCATCCGAATATTCCGAGCAGGTCGTCAACGCGCACCATTACGGCTGGAGCATGGAGACGGGCGCATTCGACTGGTGCGGCTTTCGGGATCGGATGCATTCCGAACTCGACCGCCTGGAAGGCATCTACCAGACGAACCTGGAGAAGGCCGGCTGTGAAGTGATCCGGCAGCGCGCGGTCCTGAAGGATCCGCATACGGTGGAACTGGCCGACGGCACGACGAAGACGGCCAAGCACATCCTCGTCGCCGTGGGCGGGCAGCCGAAGGTGCCGCCGATCGAAAACGCCGATCTGGGCATCGTGTCCGACGACGTGTTCCACCTCGACGCGCTTCCGAAGAAGATGCTGATCGTCGGCGGCGGCTATATCGGCTGCGAGTTCGCAGGCATCTTTAACGGCTTGGGGTCGGATGTCTCGATGTTCATCCGCGGCGCCCAGATCCTGCGCGGCTTCGACGAGGAGGCGCGCGGCCATGTCGGCGATTGCATGGAACGGCGCGGTATCACGATCCATACGGGCTGCGCGCCGACGCAGATCGAGAAGCGTGGCGACCGCGTCTGGGTCAAGGGCTCGAACGGGTGCGAGGACACGTTCGACTGCATGCTCTGGGCCACCGGCCGGCGGCCGTCGACCGACGGGCTGGGGCTGGAAGAGGCGGGCGTGAAGCTTGAGCGGCACGGGGTCGTCTGTGTGGACGAGTATCTTCAGACCGACGTGCCATCGATCTATGCGCTGGGCGATTGCATCGGGCGGGTGGAACTGACGCCCGTGGCCATCCGCGAGGCGGTCGCCTTTCACAAGACGGTGTTCGAGGGCGAGAAGACCGCGATGGATTACGACCTGATCCCGACGGCCACCTTCACCCAGCCCGAAATGGGATCCGTCGGCCTGACCGAGGAGGAAGCCGCCGAGCAGGAGCCGACGCTGGTCTACGCCACCGCCTTCCGCCCGATGCAGCAGGCCTTCGTCGGCGGAGAGGAGCGGGTGCTCTTCAAGCTGCTGGTCTCGAAGGAAACCGACAAGGTGCTGGGCATCCACATCGTCGGCCCCCATGCCGGCGAGATGATCCAGTATCTGGGCATCGTGATGAAGATGGGCGCGACCAAGGCCGATTTCGATCGCACCTGCGCCGTCCATCCCACCATCGCCGAGGAAATCGTGACGATGCGGGACCCGGTGCGGCTTATCGACTGAACCCCGCGCTTTTCTTGAACATTGCCGCCCCAACCCCGATGTAGGGTCCAAACCGGCGGGGCCGGCACAGCCAACAGACGCAGACGAGAGGACGATCCATATGGCAGGACCGAGTGGCCCCTGGGGCGGCGGCGGCAATTCTGGCGGAGGCAGGGGCGACGGTAGCGGAACGGGACGTCCGGGCGGCAACGGCTCCCGCCCGCCGAACCGGGGCGGCCCCAACCGCGGCGGCGTGCCCGAGATCGACGAGTTGATGAAGAAGGGCCAGGACCAGCTTCGCGTCCTGATGGGCGGCCGCGGCAATCGCGGCACGGGCGGTCCGTCCGGTGGCGGTGGCGGGGGCTTCGAGCTCAACCGCGCCACGGTGGGTATCGGCCTGCTGATCCTTGCGGCTTTGTGGCTTTTCGCTTCCGTCTATACCGTCCGTCCGGAGGAGCGTTCGGTCGAGCTGTTTCTCGGCGATTTCTCCGGCATCGGTGAGCCGGGCCTCAACTTCGCGCCTTGGCCGCTGGTCACGCGCGAGGTCGTCGCCGTCACGACGGAACGGACGGTCGAGATCGGCGTCGGCCGCACTCGCGACGAGGCGGGCCTGATGCTGACCGGCGACGAGAACGTCATCGATATCGATTTCCAGGTCGTCTGGAATGTCTCCGATCCGGCCGAGTATCTGTTCAATCTGGCCGAGCCCGTGGCGACGGTGCGCGCGGTGAGCGAATCCGCCATGCGCGAAATCGTGGCCCAGTCGCCGCTGGCGCCCATCCTCAACCGCGACCGGGGCATCATCGCCGCCCGACTTCAGGAGTTGGTGCAGTCCACGCTCGACACCTACGATGCGGGCGTCAACATCCTGCGCGTCAACTTTGACCGTGCTGACCCGCCGGAGGAAGTGATCGACGCCTTCCGCGAGGTGCAGGCCGCAGAGCAGCAGCGTGACCGTCTGCAATCGGAAGCCGACCGCTACGCCAACGAGGTGCTGGCCGGCGCGCGCGGTGAGGCGGCGCAACTTCTCGAGGAGGCGGAGGGCTATCGCGCCCGCGTCGTCAACGAGGCCGAGGGTGAGGCGTCGCGCTTCAGCGCGGTGCTCACCGAATACAGCAATGCACCTGACGTGACGCGCAAGCGTCTGTATCTTGAAACGATGGAGCAGGTTCTGGGCGACGTGGACAAGATCCTCATCGACAGCGACATCGGGGGCGCCAATGGCGGCGGTCAGGGGATCGTGCCTTACCTGCCACTCAATGAGTTGCGTGGAACGCGCAGCGGGGGAACCAATTGATGAAACGCGCGATCTATCTGCTGCCGATTCTCGCCGTCGTGCTGATCCTGCTGTTCTCGTCTCTCTTCGTCGTGGACGAACGGCAGAAGGCGCTGGTGCTGCAATTCGGCCGCGTGGTGACGATCAAGGAGGATCCGGGCCTCGGCTTCAAGCTGCCCCTTGTGCAGGAGGTGGTCTATTACGACGACCGCATCCTGTCGCGGGACATCGATCCGATCGAGGTCACGCCGTCCGACGATCGTCGTCTCGTGGTGGACGCCTTCGCGCGCTACCGCATCCGCAACGTGCAGGATTTCCGCCAGGCCGTCGGGGCGGGGGGCGAGGCCCGGGCCGATCAGTTGGTCGACCAGATTCTCCGCGCCGAGTTGCGTGAGGTGCTGGGTTCCGTCTCGTCCGACGAGATCCTCTCCGAGGACCGGGCCGCCTTGATGGCGCGGATCGCCGCGGGCGCACGCGAGGAGGCGCTCGATCTCGGGATCTTCATTCTTGACGTTCGCCTGATGCGCACCGACCTGCCGTCGCAGAACCTTGCGGCGACCTTCGCGCGGATGCGCGCCGAGCGTGAGCGGGAGGCGGCGGACGAGATCGCACGCGGCCAGGAGGCGGCGCAGCGTATCCGTGCCCAAGCCGACCGCACGGTGATCGAGCTGACTTCGGAGGCGGCGCGCGAGGCCGAGATCACACGCGGTGAAGCGGATGCCCGCCGCAACTCGATCTTCGCCACCGCGTATACGCGAGACCCGGAATTCTTCGAATTCTACCGCTCGCTCGCAGCCTACACGCGCGCGCTGCAAGCCAACAACTCGACCCTCGTCCTGTCGCCCGACAGCGAGTTCTTCGAGTATCTCCAGACCGACCGGCTGCCCGGCGATTTAAGAGGGCGTGCCGAGGCTTTGCCGACGGTCGCGAACCCGGAGGGCGACGGGATTGCAGGTGACATCGTGGAGCAGTCGCCGGAAGCCGCGGCCGATGACGCGGCTGCCGCGGGGAATGAGGGCGCCGCGCTGGACGAGCCGACGGAGCGGAACGTGGTCGAAGATGAGGATGGCACCGTCGTCATCACCACGACCAGCGACTGATTCCGCTCAAATGCGCAGCGAATGAAGGGCCGTGCCGAAAGGCGCGGCCCTATCGTCTTCACAGCGGTAACTCCCTGACATAGAGTGGCCGTCACCCCGTTGCTGCGGGGCGGCACCTGTGCGGGGCGGGCGCCGGCGACCCGAGGGATTTGAATGGCCGACGGCAAGGACCACGTTAAAGTCGTCGAGGCCGATGCGCCCCTTACTTCGGTCGACGATGTCGGCTCCCCGCGCGACGAACTGGCCTATCGCCTGCGCCAGCAGCAGCTGACCTCGGATTTCGGTCTCATCGCCTTGCGCGGCGGCTCGGCCGCGATCCTTCAGCACGAGGCGACGCGCATCGCCGCCGAAGGGTTGGGCATCGATCTGTGCAAGTTCGTTCTCTATCGTCCGCAGGAGGATGACCTTCTGGTGGTCGCGGGGGTCGGCTGGGACGACGGCGTGATCGGGCAGGCGACGCTGAGCTGCGACAGCGGCAGTCCCGCCGGCTATGCCTTTCGGACCGCGCGTCCCGTCCTGTCCAATCACGTGTCGCAGGAAAGCCGGTTCCGCACACCCGAACTCCTGCGCAAGCATGGCGTGAGGCGTGCCATCAACGTGCCTGTATGCGACGATGGACGTCCCCGCGGCGTCCTCGAGGCCGACTCGCGTGAGGATGGGGCCTTCATCGAGGCCGATATCGCGTTTCTCGAGGGGATCGGCGTCCTGCTGTCGGTCGCGTTGACGCGGATCGAGGCGGCCGAGGACCTGGTCGAGGCGCATGCGCGCGAGCGGCTGATGATCGGAGAGCTGCATCACCGCGTCCGCAACATCTTCACCGTCATGGGAAGCCTCGTGACCATGAGCCGACGGGAAGCGGCCCGCAGTGGCGACGATGTGGTCAATCTGATCCTCGGCCGTCTCGCCGCACTTTCGGCGGCGACGGATGCGGGGCTGCCGGTCGCGGGGGGCGAGGATGATCCCGCGCTGGCGATGCTGTCGGCGCCCTTGGCCGCGCTCGCGCGGCGGGTGCTTTCCCCCTACGGCGACCGGATCGAGGTGACGGACCGGACCGGCGGCGATCAGGCCGGCTCGGTCACGTTGACGGGCGCGCAGCAGACGTCGGTGGCGCTTCTGTTGCACGAACTGGCGACGAACGCGCTTAAGCACGGGGCGCTGGCCCATGAGGCGGGACGGATCGTGCTGAACTGGACGCTGGAGGGAAGTGCAGCGGACAGGATCCTCACGCTGCAATGGTCGGAAGACGCCGGTGCGGCGACCGGTCCAGGCCAGGGCCCGCGCACCGTTCCCGGGGGGTTCGGGTCGGGCATGATCGACCGCCTCGTCGCCGGGGAGCGCGGGCGCATCGAACGCGAATGGGCCGAGAGGGGCCTCGTCGCGCGGATCACGCTGCCGCTCACCTGAGGGGTCGGGGTGTTTTGTTCCTGCGCCCCGGTGTCCTAAACTTCATGCGAATCGCGACGCGGCGCGCGCTGCGCAGGAAGTCACGGCCATGTGAAGCTCCTGCGCGTTGAATGTGTCGTAGGCGATGCATTAGTGCAACGCATCGTTCGCCCCGGGGAGAGGGCGCGAAGAGGCATATCCAGGAGGGACATCTTGCTCACCGAACGCAACACGCATCTCGCGTCCGCACCGCTCCGTGCGCTGGCCGCGCCGGTGCTCGCGCTGGCGATGACGCTCGCCGCGCCGATGGCCGAGGCACAGAACCGGCCGGACACCTTCGCCGACCTCGTCGATCAGGTCGACGACTCGGTCGTCAACATCACGACCAACACGACCGTCACCGCCGCCCAGCGTGGCCCCAACAGCGGCAACCCGCTCGAGGATTTCTTCGAGGAGTTCCGCAATCGCAACCGTGGCCCCGAAGGCATGCCGGCACCGCCATCCCGCCGCGGCTCGGCCTTGGGATCGGGGTTCGTGATCTCGCAGGACGGCTATGTCGTCACCAACAACCACGTGATCGAGAATGCCGACGAGATCCTGATCGAGTTCTTCTCGGGCGAGGAGCTTCCGGCGGAAGTGATCGGGACGGATCCGAATACCGATATCGCGCTTCTGAAGGTGGAATCCGATGATCCGCTGCCTTTCGTGGATTTCGGCGATTCGGGCGCGATCCGGACCGGTGACTGGGTCATGGCCATGGGCAACCCGCTGGGTCAGGGCTTCTCCGTCTCCGCGGGCATCGTGTCGTCCACGGGGCGCGAACTCGCGGGCGCCTATGACGACTACATTCAGACGGATGCGGCCATCAACCGGGGCAATTCGGGCGGCCCGCTGTTCAACATGGACGGCGAAGTCGTCGGCGTGAACACCGCGATCCTGTCGCCCACGGGCGGCTCCATCGGCATCGGCTTCGCGATGTCGTCGGACGTGGTCACGAACGTCGTGGCCCAGCTTCAGGAATATGGCGAGACCCGTCGCGGCTGGCTCGGGGTGCGCATTCAGGACGTGGACGAGGAGCTGGCCGAGGCGCTTGGTCTTGATAAGGCGCGCGGCGCGCTCGTCACCGACGTGCCCGAAGGTCCCGCCAGCGAGGCCGGCATCGAGGCGCGCGACGTGATCCTGTCCTTCGACGGCATCGAGATCGATGACACGCGGGAGCTTGTCCGCACGGTCGGCAACACCGCCGTGGACGAGGCCGTCACGGTCACCGTCTTCCGCGACGGTGCCGAAGAGGAGGTCATGGTCACCCTCGGTCGCCGCGAAGAGGCGGAGCGCACGTTCCCCGCATCGGCCGATGGCCCGGCGGAGCCAGAGCAGAGCACCTTCCTCGGTGTCACCGTCTCGACCCTGACCGATGAGTTGCGCGAGCAGCTTGGCCTGAGCGACGATGCCGAGGGGCTTGTGGTTTCGGATATCGATCCGGACTCGGCCGCATACGACAAGGGTCTGCGCGCGGGCGACGTGATCGAGGAGGCGGGGCAGGTCCGCGTCAACTCCATCTCGGAACTCGAAGAGCGTATCGAGGAGGCCCGCGAGGCGGGACAGCAGAGCTTCCTGCTGCTGATCCGTCGCGGCACCGAGGCCCGGTTCGTGGCGCTGCCGCTCGACGAGGAGTGATCGAAGCTGCGGCTTCGTCTTGTGAACGGGCGCCTTCGGGCGCCCGTTTTCATATCCGGCCCCAGATCCACGTCCCGGCCCAGATCGTGGCGATCAGCACCGGCTGATGGATCAGGTACAGGCTCAGCGCGTGCCGGCCGGGCCAAGCCAGCGCTTCGGCCAGCCACCCCGGCCGCGCCGGCCCCCAGCCGAGCCACGATGCCCCGCCCGCCTGTCCGAAGGCGAGGCCGAGAAGCAGCGGCGCGAGAAACGGGACCATCGGCTCGTAATCGATCATCACCGGCACCGAGGTGCCGAGCCCCGACCACAGCCACCACCACTCGTTGAAGGCCGGGTCGCGCAGGGTGGGGCCCAGCCAGAGGATCGCGATCGCCGCCGCGCCAGTCACCCAGAACGGCATGCGCAGGAACAGCAAGCCGAACAGTCCCGCAAGCGCGATGGAATGCAGGATTCCGAACCGCACCCAAGCCTCCGGCACGGCGAGGCGGGTTGCGACGCTGACCCCCGAGGCTGCGAGGATCAGGATGCCCAGCCGTTTCAGATAGCCGCGCGCCCGGAACCTGCGCCCATGCGCCAGCCACAGCGATAGCCCCGCGAGAAACAGGAAGCTCGACGCGATGGCGCGCGCCGAAAGGTCCCATAAGCCGCCGAAGGTCGTCCCCGGCGGCACGAGGCCCAGCACCTCGAAATCGCGACCGAAGTGAAAGATCGCCATGGCCAGAAAGGCAGCCGTTCGCAGCCAGTCCACGGCAATCAGCCGCGGCCCCGGCGTCGCCCCGCGCAGGCCCAGATGTGAGGTGGTCTCGGTCACGCAAGGCCTCTCCGTTTCGCGTCGTGCGCGACCCTAGACCGCGCGGCGCGCCGGCTCCACCCGCGCCAGCGATGTTGCGCGCGCAGGTCCGCGCGGCTACGCAGCGCCAAAGCGAACGGAGGATGCCGGAATGGCCAAGATCACCTATATCGAGCACGGCGGAAAGGAACACGTTGTCGACGTCGCCAACGGCCTGACGGTCATGGAAGGCGCGCGCGACAACGGCATCCCGGGCATCGAGGCCGATTGCGGCGGCGCCTGTGCCTGTTCCACCTGCCATGTCTACGTGGCGCAGGATTGGGTCGAAAAGCTGCCCGGCAAGGACCCGATGGAAGAGGATATGCTCGACTTCGCCTATGAGCCCGATCCGGAGCGGTCGCGCCTGACCTGCCAGCTCAAGGTCACGGACGATCTCGACGGGCTGGTCGTGCAGATGCCCGAAAAGCAGATTTAAGGAGGGCGGCGCGCCTGCGGGGTGCGTCTTTCGCGGTCGGATCGCCGAAACCGCACCGGCCTGCCGCCGCGGCCCTGTTCGAAATCAGGCGCACCCCCGATCGGTTCGACCGGGAGTGCGGTGTCGTCGGGGAATGTCGCCAAGTGACCCGCATTCATTGCCGGGAGATCACTCGTCTCCGGCACTCTCAGTGCGAAGGCGACGGACGATATAAGTGGCGATCGCGGGGGTGGAGCCGAAGGCTGTAACCTCCCTCAAGCCGCGCAGGTCGTTCATGCTGTCGGCATCCGCGTTGAAATGATCATAGACCGCCGCACGCACACCGTTCGTGCGGGTCGAGACGACCGTGCCGGCGGCGCGCCCCGTAGGCGGCTTCAGGACCTCCGAATTCGTTCGATCGAGGTTGAAATGCGCAATGGCGCCGGCGGAGCCTGCGGGTATTTCCGCAGTGGCGGGCAGGCTCGCAAAGATGGCGACGGAGAACAGGGCGGAGGTGACAATGCGTTTCATGGGTCGAGCTCCTTTCGGGTTTATCGACCCCGGACCGGGGCCGGTTGTCTTCGGATAGTCGCTGTCTGCCGTGCCAATAGGAAAAGCCTGCGCGCATGACGCCTCACTTGCAACGCACAGTGGCGTGACAATGGTTCGCCCTGCGTGCGCACCCGCGCAGCACAACTGACCGTTCCGCACCGCTTCCGCCCGTTCGGCCCGACCCCCATGATCTGATCGAAAGACAGGCTCTCGGAACCTGCGATTGGCCGTCAAAAGGAAAGTTCAAACAGTTTGGCCAGCCGCGTGGAGGCTTCGCGGCATGGGCAAGACTGCTTCAGGCCCGATGGACGAGCCGTCGCCCCTCGGCCGATCTCACACACCCAGATCGGGCAGCGGGCAATTCAGCGCCTCGCGCGACACGTCGCGCATCACGAGGTCGCCGGCCGGATCGCTCCCCGGCAGCCGCGCATGCAGATCTCCGCCCGGCATTTCGAGGAAGTTCCAGCATTGCGATGCCGGGTCTCCCTCATAGACGAAGCAGATCTCGTCTTCCGCGTTCGTGAACCAGATGCCACGCTGGCACTGGCCGTTTTCGAACGACCAGATCACGCGCTTGTCCTCGAAATATTGCTCCGCCCCGAACGGCTCGCCGGCGCGGTTGAAATGGAGCGTCCGGCCCGTCACCATCGTATCGAACTCGTCGGGCGTGACGGCACGTTGGGCAAATGCGGGGGCTGCGGCCATCAGGGCCAGCACGAGGGGGATCAGGCGCATGTCGGTCTCCTTCGGGCGCAGCATCTCCGGGCGCGGCGCCGAGGTCCAGCCCCCGCGGGCCTGAGACGAAGACGATGCGCGCAATCGGGGCGCCGATCGGAACCGCTTCGCGTCGGGAGGCGGCGAAACGACGGCAAAATCGCCGGATCGTGGCCCGCCTGCCGCTTGCGCCGGCAACGATACGTCGCGCAAACCGGTCTTCGTGGTCGCAATCGGTCGTTCCTGCGAAGCGGGCGCATGCGACGACAGGCACAAAGGGGAGCCGGACGATGCTGGATCACGAAGCGAAGGGTGTCTGGAAATCGGGCCGCGGCAAGGGCCGTGCGACCCCGAAGGGGAGGCAGTTCGACGATGCCGCGCTGGCCGAAATTCGGGCGCTGCTTGGGGATCGGCCGCGTCGGCGCGACCTGCTGATCGAGTTTCTGCACCTGATTCAGGACGAATACGGGCACCAATCGGCGGCCCATCTGCGTGCGCTGGCGGAGGAGCTGCGCCTGCCCATGGCGGCGGTCTGGGAGGTCGCGACGTTCTACGCGCATTTCGATCCGCTGCGGGAGGACGACCCCGCCCCGCCGGACCTGACCATCCGCGTCTGCGACTCGCTCTCCTGCGAATTGGCCGGCTCCGACGCGCTGATGGCCGCGCTCGAGGACGGGCACGATCCGTCGCGCGTCCGCATCCTGCGCGCGCCCTGCATGGGGCGGTGCGACATGGCACCGGTGGCCGAGGTCGGGCACCGCCATGTCGATCACGCGACGGCGGAGACGGTGGCGCAGGTGGCGGCCTCCGGCGACACGCATGCGCATATTCCTGATTACGAGACGTTTGAGGCGTACAAAGCCGCGGGTGGCTACTCGGCTCTGGCCGGTCTGCGCCGGAACGGCGATTGGCAGGCGGTGCAGGACAAGGTAGCCGCAAGCGGCCTGCGCGGTCTCGGCGGTGCGGGGTTCCCGAGCGGCAAGAAATGGGGCTTCGTGCGCTCCAATCCCGGTCCGCGTCTCATGGCTGTCAACGGCGACGAGGGCGAGCCGGGAACGTTCAAGGACCGGTTCTACCTCGAGCGGATGCCGCATCTGTTCCTCGAAGGGATGTTGATCGCCGCCTGGGCCGTCGAGGCGGAGCGCGTCTACATCTACATGCGCGATGAATATCCGGCGGTGCTGGAGATCCTGCGCCGCGAAATCGACGCGCTGGAGGGGTCGGGCCTGATCGCCCCCGGATACGTGGAGCTGCGCCGTGGCGCCGGCGCCTATATCTGCGGCGAGGAATCCGCGATGATCGAATCGATTGAGGGTAAGCGCGGCCTGCCGCGCCACCGGCCCCCCTATGTCGCGCAGGTCGGGCTGTTCGGGCGTCCCACGCTCGTCCACAACATCGAGACCTGCCACTGGATCGCGCGCATTTGCCGCGAGGGGCCGGAAGTCCTGTCGGTGCATGAGCATAACGGACGCATCGGCCTGCGCTCCTATTCCGTCTCTGGGCGGGTGCGAAATCCGGGCGTCTATCTCCTTCCGGCTGGCTCCACGATCACCGACATCATCACCGCGGCGGGCGGCATGGCCGAAGGGCACGTCTTCAAGGCCTATCAACCGGGCGGGCCATCTTCCGGCCTGCTTCCGGCCTCGCATGACGACGTCCCGCTCGACTTCGACACGCTTCAGCCGCACGGCTCCTTCATCGGATCGGCCGCTGTCGTTGTCCTCTCCGACCGCGACAGCGCCAAGGCTGCGGCGTTGAACATGCTGCGCTTTTTCGAGAGCGAAAGCTGCGGGCAATGCACGCCGTGCCGCGTCGGCTGTGAAAAGGCGGTGAAGCTGATGCAGGCCGACACATGGGACGGCGCCCTTCTGGAGGATGTCTGCCAGGCGATGGCGGATGCATCGATCTGTGGCCTGGGCCAGGCGGCGCCGAACCCGATCCGGCTGGTGCTCAAGCACTTCGCGGATGAGGTGGGCGGCACGGCTCCACCGACCGCAGGATACGGGACGCGTCAATCGCTGGAGCGGCGCGAAGAATAGTCTCCTGCGCGGTCAGTTCCGGAATGCGCGACAGATGCAGCCCGCGTCCGACACCGCGCGGCAGATGGACATCGCCCCGACGCGGTCCGGGGCTGCGATCCGGGTGGCGATGATCGTCGGGCGGCCCGGGCCCCGTTGTGTCAGGGGGACGTATTCCACGCCCCCGGGTCCGGCTGCCGCACGGCATGCGGGGGCGAGACGGTTCCACGCTGCCTGCGCGGCGGCCTGCGTTCTGCCGTAGCCGACCTGCACACCCCAAGGGGCAAAACGGGGCGTTGGTGTCGCCAAGGGCGATATTCGCCGCGACCGCGCCATCGGGTCGAACCGGCTCTCCTGCCACAGCAGGCGGGCGAGGTAGCCGGGCGGCAGGCTGTGCTGTGCGGCCTCGGCGGCGATCTGCGCGCAGGTATCGGCTGCGAAGCGGTCGGCGCGGATGCAGTGCCGCGGGCCGAACTGCCCGTCGGAGCAGGCGATGGCGGGCGGTGGATCGGCGCGGACGGGCAGGGCGAGCAGAACGAGGAGGATCAGGACGCGCATCACGCCGCAAGGTCGGCCGCTGGGTCCGGATGTCAAGACGCCGTGCCCTTTCACCGCGCCGCGGCAGACGCTAGGTGGGGGCCGGAAAGGGGTGGCCCATGTCGTTCTTCAAAAAGCTCAAGGACCGTCTGACGAAATCTTCGTCGAAGCTGGACGAGGGGCTCGACGCCATCGTCGAGGAGGGGAGCGAGGCGGACGTCGCGCCCGACGTGACGCCCGAGGCCGTTATCCCGCCTCCGTCGCCCGTCCCGGACCCGCAGCCCGCGCCGCCGAGCACCGAGCCCGAGCCGCAACCGGTCCCGCCCGCGCCCGCGCCGAAGGTGCCACCGCTCGATGAGGGTCTCGTGCCGCAGCCGCCGGAGGCCGAGCCCGCAGCCGCGCCCAAGGCAGGTCTTCTCGGCCGGCTGCTGGGCCGTGTGGGGCCGGGCGGGGCGCCGCGCCGGGTGCTCGACGACGAGATGCTGGAACAGCTGGAGGAACTGCTGATCGCCGCCGATATGGGCGTCGACACCGCCTTGCGCGTCACCGCAAATCTCGCCGAGGGACGGATGGGCCGGCGCGTCTCCTCGCAGGAGATCAAACAGGCGCTCGCCACCGAGATCGCCCGCATCATGGAACCTGTCGCCCGGCCCATGCCGCTGACGTCGAACCGGCCGCAGGTGGTGCTGGTGGTGGGCGTCAACGGCTCCGGCAAGACCACGACCATCGGCAAGCTTGCCAGCCAGTTCCGCGCCGCCGGAAAATCGGTCGTGATCGCGGCGGGCGATACGTTCCGGGCGGCGGCGGTCGAACAGCTTCAGGTCTGGGGCGACCGGGCGGGCGTTCCGGTCATGGTGGCCCCGCAGGGTTCCGATCCGGCGAGCCTCGCCTTCGACGCGATGACGCGCGCCGAGGCGGAGGGGGCGGACCTGCTGCTGATTGATACCGCGGGCCGGCTGCAGAACCGCGCCGATCTGATGGAGGAGCTGTCGAAGATCGTCCGCGTCATCCGCAAGAAGGATCCGTCGGCGCCGCACAATACCCTTCTCGTGCTCGACGCGACGACGGGGCAGAATGCGCTGAGCCAGGTGGAGGTGTTCCGCAAGTTGGCCGACGTGTCCGGCCTCGTGATGACCAAGCTCGACGGGACGGCGAGGGGCGGCGTGCTGGTCGCGCTTGCCGACCGGTTCGGCCTGCCGATCCATGCAATCGGCGTGGGCGAGCAGATCGACGATCTTGACGCCTTCGACCCCGAGGAATTCGCAGTCGCGCTCGTGGGGCTGGAGGCGTGATCCGCACCGGATCGACCGCGTCGGAAGCCCGACGGGTCCCGTGACGCGGCGGGCCGACCCGGTCGCCCTGACCGAAAATCCTCCGGCCGATGCCGAGCGCGACGCCTTGCTCGCCGCTGCCGGTCAGCCGCCGGCGGAACGCGCACCCGGCGGATTTCGCGGGGTCGCGGCCTTCTGGGCGCGGGATCGGGATCTGCTGGTGGGGCAGGGCGTGGTTCTGGAGCTGAGGAGGAGTGCCGCCGCACGGCGTGAACTGACCGCGACGGACGATCCGCGCCTTGCCGTCGGACTGATCGAATTGCTCTGCGTGCGGCCCGAATACCGCTGGGACGGGTTGGAGGAGCGGTTGATGCGGGCGCTCCTGCACCGGTTCCGCGCCCGCGTGCCGTGTCGGGATGCGCTGATCTACGTGGGTGAGACGCGCGCGCCCGTCCTGTTGTCGACGCTGGTGGATGTGGCGCCAAGCGCCGTCGATCCGCTCCTGCGGCCGGGTCAGTCCAGATCCTGAGACTTGGACCCGATGCGTCGCTCCACTGCCCCGATCACGGCGACGATGGCGATGATCAGCAGCGTCGCCGTCAGAGCCAGAACCCCCTGACCTGCGCCGCTGGCCAATCCAACCGCCCCGGCCAGCCACATTGACGCACCGGTGGTGATGTTGCGCACCTTGCCGCCGCTGGCGAAGATGATCCCCGCCGCCAGGAACGCGACCCCGCTGGTCACCGCCTCGATCAGGCGCAGCGGATCGACCCGGATTGTCGCATCGGATCCGTATTCGAGGCTCGCCAGTTCCTGCCCCACAATGGTGAAGAGACAGGCGGCGATGCCCACCAGCATGTGCGTGCGCAAGCCCGCAGGCTTGTGGCGCGTTTCCCGCTCCAGCCCGATCGCGCCGCACAGAACCGCCGCCAGGATCAGCCGCGCGGCCGCGACGGAAAAGGGTACGACCGTGAAGCTGCCAGTCAGGTCTGCGATGAGGGCGTCGATCATGCAGTCTCTGTAACGTGCGTGGCGAGACGTTCAAGCGGCCCGAGATGATCCGTCGCGGCTTGCGCCAGCCCCCGCGCAATGTGACATGGACGCGCAGCTGACGGAGCCTCGATGACCGACTGGATCACCGCCATTGAGGGCACCGAGACGGGGCGTATCGCGGCGATGGTCCTCGCGCTGACGGCGGCGTTCCTGCACGCGTTGTTCGGGGCATTGCAGAAGGGCCGCTACGACCCCTGGACGTCGCGCGTGGCGATCGATGCGGGGCTGGTCGTCCTGTCGGCGCCGATCGCGCTGTTCCTCGTGCCGTGGCCGGAGCCTTCGCATTGGTGGATCTATGTCGGCGTGGTCCTCATCCACCTGACCTACAAGTCGCTGATGGCGGCGACGTATGACCGCGGGGCCTATACGGTCGTCTATCCGGTGGTGCGCGGGACGGCACCGGTCTTCACCGTGCTGGGGGCGGGGGCGATCTTCGGGGAGGTGTTCTCGGCGGGGCAATGGCTGGGCGTGGCGCTTCTCGTGGGGGGCATGTTCGGCCTGTCGGTCTACAACATGCGCAAGATCGTCGTCGCGCGCGAGACGCTGATCCCGGCTCTGGGCTTTGCGGTGGCGACGGGCCTGTCGGTCGCGCTCTATACGACGTGGGACGCCTACGGCATCCGGGTAGAGCCCAACCCCTTCACCTTCATCGCGTGGTTCTTCTTCCTCAGCTCGCTCGACTTTCCGCTGATCGCGCTGGTGCGGCGGGGATGGCGGTGGCCGGAGCCCGCGCTGATCCGGCTGGGCGGCCTCGGCGCGGTGATCGGGTGGGGCAGCTTCGGCTCGGTGATGCTGGCCACGCGGCTCGACAGCGTGGGAGAGGCGGCGATCCTGCGCGAGACGTCGACAGTTTTCGCCGCGCTGATCGGCTGGATCGTCCTCAAGGAGAGCGTGGGCCCCCGCCGGCTGGGGCTGATGGCGCTCATCGCGCTCGGTGCCGTGGTGGTGGAGTTCGGCGGCTAGGATCCTTATGTGGATCTCAACGAAAGGGAGAGCCCAATGACCGAACGACCCGGCCCCGGCTGGCACAAGACCGCTCTGGAACTTGGCCCCGTCGCGGCATTCTTCGCCGGCTACGTGTTGCTCAAGGACCAGACGTTCACGATCGCCGGCACGGCTTATGACGGCTTCATCGTCGTCACCGCGCTGTTCGTTCCGCTGATCCTGATCTCCACGGCCGCGCTCTGGCGGCTGACGGGGCGGCTCAGTCACATGCAGATCGTCACGGCGGTCCTCGTGACGGTATTCGGCGGGCTGTCCGTCTGGCTCAACGACGAGCGGTTCTTCAAGATGAAGCCCACGCTCATCTATCTGCTGTTCGCCAGCGTGCTGTTCTTCGGCCTCTATCGCGGGCGCAGCTATCTCGCCATGGTCCTGTCGGAGGCGATGCCGCTGACGCCTGCGGGATGGATGAAGCTGACGCGGAGGATGGCGTGGTTCTTCGTCGCGCTGGCCGTGGCAAACGAGGCGATCTGGCGCACGATGTCCACCGACGCCTGGGTCAACTTCAAGACGTTCGGCCTGCCGGTGGCGATGTTCGCGTTCTTCATCGCCCAATCGGGGCTGATGCAGGCCCACACCCCGCCGCCGACCGAAGGCCCGGACTGAGCCGGGCCGCCTCCCGGCGGGCGGCTCACCCTTTCGGGTCGTCGTCGCCGGGCTTGCGCATCCGCTTGGTCGAGGCCGGCTTGGCGGGCTTCGAGATGCCGCGCCCCTTCTGCCCGCCCTTGCGGATGCTGACGGAGGTGTCGGCGCGCATCCGCGCCGTCCGCTCGGCCTTCGTCTCCTTCGGGCGATCCGGGGCCGCGTCGCGCTTGGGTCCGCCCGCCTTGTCGTCCCTGCGGGGGCCGCGGTCATCCTCCCGGCGCGGTTTCCGGCCTCCGTCCTTTGCAAAGTGCGGTTTGGAATCACCGTCCCGCGGCTTGCGGTCGCCGTCCTTCGCGAAGCGCGGCTTGCCGTCACCATCCCGTGGCTTCCGGTCACCATCCTTGGCGAAACGCGGCTTGGCATCGCCATCGCGCGGTTTGCGGTCGCCGTCGCGCGCGGCAAACGGCTTCCCGCCCGGCCGTGCGGGCCGCCCGGCATCATCTGACCGTCGCGGGCCGCCCTTGGCATGGGCGGGCTTGCCATCCGGCCGCGCGGGCCGTGCGGGGCGGGAGCCGTCGCCATCGTTGCGCGTCACCGGCGGCTTGCCGGTGCGGGGTCGGTCGGGCCGCGCCGCATCCTCGGCGCGGGCATTGCCGGGACCGCGCGGCTTGCCCTGCGCGTTCCCTTTCGGGCCGCCCTCGCGCGGTTTGCCGCGTCCGTGCTCGACCAGCCTGTCGCCCGAAGGCCGGGGCTTGCGCCCGCCCGGGCCCGATGGCCGTCCGCCCTTGGCGCCCCCTTTCGGGCCGCCCTTTTCATCCGCCATCGCGGTCTCCTTCCGGCCCTCGGCCAGTTCACCCTCATAGGTCCCGCCAAGCTGATCGCGCAGCACGCGCGGCTTGACCTCCTCGACCTCGCCCGGCTCCAGCGAGCCGAGCTGGAACGGCCCGTAGCTCACCCGGATCAGCCGGTTCACATAAAGCCCCACGGCATCCATCGCGCGACGGATCTCGCGGTTCTTGCCCTCGCGCAGCCCGATGGTCAGCCAGGCATTGGCGCCTTTCTGCCGGTCGAGCGTGACCTGCATCGGCGCGAACGTCTCGCCCTCGACCTCGATCCCCGTGCGCAGGCGCTCCAGCGCGGCCTCGTCCGGCGTCCCGTTCACCCGGACCCGATAACGGCGCAGCCAGCCCGTCGCCGGCAGTTCCAGCTGCCGCTTCAGCGCGCCGTCATTGGTCAGCAGAAGCAGACCTTCCGACGTCAGGTCGAGGCGCCCCACCGACAGGACGCGGCCCATTTCCTCGGGCAGGGCATCGAACACCGTCTCGCGCCCCTTCTCGTCGCGCGCCGTCGTCACCAGCCCCGCTGGCTTGTGGTAAAGCCATACGCGCGCCGCCTCGGGTTCGGGCAGGGGCTGCCCGTCGACCGCCACGCGGTCCCCCGGCACGACATTGTGCGCCACGTTCGACACGGTCCGGCCGTTCACCGTCACGCGCAGGTCCGCGACCATGCCTTCGGCGTCCCGGCGCGACGCCAGTCCCGCCCGTGCGATCACCTTGGCGATCCGCTCGCCGTCTCTGCTTTCATTCGCCATATGCGCGCTCTACCCGCCTTGCCTCGGCGCTGTCCACAGGGCATCTCTGCGCCCCATGTTCCGCTCCTTCATGCCGCAGGCCCTCGAAGAGGCCCGCGCCGCCGCCGCCCGTGGCGAGGTGCCGGTGGGTGCGGTCGTCACCCGTGGCGATACGATCCTCGCGCGCGCCGGAAACCGGATGCGGGAGCTATGCGATCCGACCGCCCATGCCGAGATGCTGGCGATCCGCGCGGCCTGCGCCGTGCTCGGCTCGGGGCGCCTGACCGGCTGTGCATTGTGGGTGACGCTGGAGCCCTGCGCGATGTGCGCGGCGGGCATCGCGCATGCCCGGCTCGATCGGCTGCATTTCGGGGCGTCGGATCCGAAATCGGGCGGTGTGTTGCATGGCGCGCGCGTCTTCACGCATCCGCAGGCCCATCACGTGCCCGAATGGCATGACGGGCTGGAGGCGGAGGCGTCGGCGGCGCTCCTGCGCAACTTCTTCGCGGCCCGCAGGGGCTAGCCGAAGCGCGAGCCCCATGTCGGATGCGACCCCTGCGCCGTTGCCGCGAAGACCCCCCGCGCGACCGCCCGCGCCAGACAGCACGCCGCCGCATGGCCCAGCCGCAGACCGTCCCAGACCGGATCGGCCAGCGGCCGCGCCCCGGTGGCGGCGGCAAAGATCAGGTCTCCGTCCATCGGCGTGTGGCTGGGCATAATGGCGCGGGCCATGCCGTCATGAGCCGCGGTCGCGAGGCGCGTCGCCTCGGCCTGAGTGAGGTGCGCATCGGTCGCAACGATGGCGATGGTCGTCGCCGTGCCGGGCGGCCGGTCGCCGTAGGGCTCCCATGCGGGGTCGAACGAGGCCTGTCCGCGGCCCCCGAACTCGTCGCCGAACTCGAACGGCGCCGCATGGAACCGCCCTGCATCGTCGCAGACCCGGCCGAGCGCATTCACGGCAACCAATGCGCCGATTGTCACCCCGTTTTTCAGCACCACCGAGGCGGAACCCAGCCCGCCGGCGAGGTCCATCGTCGTTGCCCCGAACCCGGCCCCGGCGCTGCCGGTCCCGAATGTCGTCGCGGCCGCGTTCAACGCCGCGCGGCCGAGCGCGCCATAGGGGTTGACCTCCCACGCCTTGTCGCCGCCATTGAGCAGATCGAACAGGATCGCGCCCGGCACGATCGGCACGCGTTGTCCGCCGACGGCGAAGCCGCGCCCCGCCGCGCGCAGCCCGTCGGCCACCCCCGACGCCGCATCGAGCCCCAGGGCCGATCCACCCGACAGGACGAGCGCGTCCACCTCCTGCACCAGCTTGTCCGGGGCGAGCAGGTCCGTCTCCCGCGTGCCGGGCGCGCCGCCCATCACATGCACGCCCGCCACGAACGGCGCGTCACCCGTCAAGACCGTGGCACCGGAGCGCAGCGCCGCGTCATGGGCATTGCCGACGCGCAGACCCGCCACGTCGGTGATCAGATTGCGGGGTCCGGGTCTCATCCGTCCTCCGGCAGGACGGCGCGGGTCAGGGTGCCGGTGAACCGGCCCACGGGGCGCAGGCGGGCGGTCGGCTCCTGCGGCACGCCCGAGCCGGGGAAGGTCAGGACGAGGACGTCCCCGCTCCCCTCCGGCAGGTCCGGCAGATCGGTGCCGAACCAATGCGCGAGGCGCGTCTTGAAGGGCCGGGCCACCACCTCCACCTGATCGAGGTCGGCCTCGGGGCACACGTCCAGCAGATGCGCGAAGGCGAGCTGCTGCGATGCGAACTCGCCGGCGAGAATGCCGATCGTGGCGCGGAACTTCATCGCGGCGCTGTTCCCGCCGATGCGCGCACATCGATGACGACCCGTGCCGCACCCTTGGTGGGCACAGGCAGGCCGCGATGCGTCGCGCGTGCCGGATCGATGTCGGTCAACATCCGCGTCTCCCTTCAGATACAGCGCCCGCCATCCACCTCGAGAGCGACGCCGGTGATCATGCTCGCCGCGTCCGAGCACAGGAACGCCGCAGCCTCGCCCATGTCGCGCGGCGTCGAGAAACGGCCGAGCGGGATCGTGGACAGGAACTTCGCCCGCATCTCGGGGGTGTCCTCGCCCATGAACGACGACAGCAGCGGCGTCTCGCCCGCCACCGGGTTGATCGCATTGACGCGGATGCCCTCGGGCGCAAGCTCCACCGCCATGGCTTTCGTCGCGGTGATCATCCACCCCTTCGAGGCGTTGTACCAGTTGAGGCGCGGCCGCGGCGACACTCCCGCCGTCGAGGCCACGTTCAAAATCGCGCCCGCCCTGGCGGATTTCATCACCGGCACGACATGGCGGGCCGACAGGAAAACCGACTTGGCGTTGACCGACAGGACGCGGTCGAATTCCGCCTCGGTCACCTCCTCCATCGACTGCGGCTTGTGCGTGACGCCCGCATTGTTGACAAGAATGTCGATGCGGCCCCATTCGTCCATCGCGCGCGCCACGAGGGCCGCCCAATCCTCGTCGCGGGTGACGTCGACGGCATGATGCAGGCCGCCCACCGTCTCGGCCACGCGGGCCGCCCCGTCGGCATTCACATCGGCCACGATGACGCGTGCGCCCTCGGCGGCGAAGCACTCGACGATGCCTTGACCGAAGCCCGAGGCGCCGCCGGTCACGATGGCGGTCCGGTCCTGAAGTCGCATGTTACCTCCCCTGCGGATTCGGCGGGATACTGCACCGCCCGTCCGGCCGCGTCACGCCTTTGCCGCAGGTTTGTGCCACGTCGACGGCCACCGCAAAGATGCCGCCCGATGCGGGAGAAAGGGGCCGCCTGCGCCGTCTTCCGCGTCAGCCATGCAACGCCGCCACCGTCTTGAGCTGGCTGAAGCCGTAGAGCGCCTCGAACCCTTTTTCGCGCCCGTGCCCCGATTTGCCCACGCCGCCGAAGGGCAGTTCGACCCCGCCGCCCGCGCCGTAATTGTTCAGGAACACCTGCCCGCAATGCAGATCGCGCGCCATCCGCATCTGGCAGGCGCCGTCGCGGGTCCAGACCCCGGCGACGAGGCCGTAATCGGTGCCGTTCGCGATGGCGAGGGCCTCGGCCTCGGAGGCGAAGGGGATCACGACCTGAACGGGGCCGAAGATCTCCGCCTGCGCAAGCGGATGATCGGGCGCCGCGCCGGTCAGAAGGGTCGGCGCGACCCAGTGGCCCGGCCCGTCCGGCACCTCGGCACGCGCCGCGACGGTAAGATCGCCCGCCTGCGCGAGAAATCCCTCCACGATCCCCTTCTGGCGTGCGGAGATCACCGGCCCCATATCGCGGTCCTCCAGCGCCGGACCCACACGCAGCGCGCGGTAGCTTTCGGACATGCGCGCGACGACCTTGTCGGCCACCGCCTCGTGGACGAGGATGCGCGACGCGGCGGAGCAGGTCTGGCCCGCGTTCTGGATGCCCGCGCGCACGAGGAAGGGCAGGGCCGCGTCGAGGTCGGCATCGTCGAACACGATCTGCGGCGACTTGCCGCCGAGTTCCAGCGTCACCGGCACCACATTCGCCGCCGCGGCCGCCTGCACCGCCGCGCCGGTCGCCACCGAGCCGGTGAAGCTGACATGGTGGATGCCCGGATGCGCCGAGAGTGCCGCCCCGGCCTCCGCCCCGAGCCCCGGCACGACGTTCAGCGCGCCGGCGGGCAGACCCGCGTCGCAGGCAAGGCGCGCGAAGGCCAGCGCGGTCAGGCAGGCTTCCTCGGCGGGTTTGAGGACGCAGGCATTGCCCATGGCGAGCGCCGCGCCCACGGACCGTCCGATGATCTGCATCGGGTAGTTCCATGGCACGATATGGCCCGTGACCCCGTGCGGCTGCCGCAGGGTATACACCGTGTAGCCGTCGAGGAACGGGATCGTCGTCCCGTGCACCTTGTCGGCCGCCCCGCCGTAGAATTCCAGATACCGCGCGAGCGCCAGCGCATCGGCGCGCGCCTGCGCCAGCGGCTTGCCCACGTCCATCGCCTCCAGCCGGGCCAGATCCTCGGCCCGCTCGGCCACCAGCCGGCCCAGCGACGACAGGAGGCGCCCGCGCGTGGCGGCGTCCATCCGGCCCCATTCGCCCGCACGCGCCTCGTGCGCGGCGGCCACGGCGGCGTCGATCTCGCGTGCGCCGCCCCGGGGAATGGCGGCGAAGGTCTCGCCGTTCGACGGGTTCTCGACCGGCAGGCTGTCGGCCGCGCGCAGCCAGCGGCCACCGATCAGCATCTCTTCGCTGTCAAACCAGAGCGGGTCGGTCATGTGGCATTCTCCTTGGGCGTTCATGCGGAATGGCGGGGGTCGCCGCGATCAATTCGCGGGTGTAGTCGGTTTCGGGCGCGTCGAAGAGATCGGCGGTGCGCCCGGCCTCCACGATCCGGCCGCCGCGCATCACCAGCACCCGGTCGCACAGCGCCCGCACCACGCCAAGATCGTGCGAAATGAAGAGATAGGCCAGGCCGAGCCGGTCCTGCAGGTCGGCCAGCAGCGCCAGAACCCGCGCCCGGACACGCACGTCGAGCGCGGAGACGGCCTCGTCCAGCACCACCACGTCGGGGTTGGTGACAAGGGCGCGGGCGATCGCGATACGCTGCCGCTGGCCGCCGGAGAATTCGTGCGGATATTTGGTGAGGTCGGCGGCCGACAGGCCCACCTGCTCCAGCGCGGTGGTGATGCGCGCCTCGGCATCGGGCGGGCGCCCGGTCAGGTGGAACGGCTCGGAGACGATGCGCCGGATCGGCCAGCGGGGATCGAAACTGCCATAGGGATCCTGGAAGACGACGGAGATGCGGGCGCGGTCGGCGCGGGTCATCGCGGTGCCGCCGGGACGGCCCATCAGGTGCACCGACCCGTCCTGCACCGGCTCCAGCCCCAGAAGCGCCCGCGTCAGCGTGGACTTCCCGCAGCCCGATTCCCCCACGAGCCCCAGACTCTCGCCCCGATGGAGCGTCAGCGACACATCCGAGACGGCGGTGAACCCGCCATAGCGGCGGGTGACGCTCCGCGCCTCCAGAACCGGCTCCGGCGCGATGGTCCGCGCGGGGCGGGGCGCCGGACGGGAGGCGGCCAGAAGGTCGCGGGTATACTCCTCGCGCGGGGCGCCGAGGACAGCGGCGGTGGGACCATCCTCGACGATGCGGCCGTCCTTCATTACCGCCACCCGGTCCGCCATGTCCGCCACCACCCCGAGATCGTGCGTGATCAGCAGCAGCGCCATCCCCTCGTCACGCGACAGGTCGCGCAGCAGGTCGAGGATGCGCGCCTGCGTCGTGACATCCAGCGCGGTCGTCGGCTCGTCCGCGATCAGCAGGCGCGGCCGGCAGGCGATGGCCATGGCGATGCAGACCCGCTGCCGCTGACCGCCCGACAATTCGTGCGGGTAACGATCGGCGGGAACGCCCGCGAGACCCACCCGGTCGAGCCGTTCGCGCGCGATCCGCCGGGCCTGCGCGCGCGGCGTGCCGCGGATGCGCAGCGTCTCGGCCACCTGCGCGCCGATCGTGTGCACGGGGTTCAGCGCGAGGGTCGGTTCCTGAAAGATCATCGCCACGTCCGCGCCCCGGATGCGCAGCCAGTCGCGCTCGGGCAGGGCGGTCAGGTCCGTCCCGTCGAGGCGGATCGCCCCGCGCATCCGCGCCCCCCGCGGCAGCAGGCCCGTCGCGGCCAGCGCCGTCATGGACTTGCCGGACCCGGACTCGCCCACGAGGCCCAGCGTTTCGCCGGGCGCGAGGGTCAGCGCAACATCGCGCAGGATCGGCGTCCCCTGGATGGTGAGCGACAGGCCCTCGACGGAAAGGAGAGGCGCGGTCATGCCGATCCTCGCCGGAAGGCGCACGCCCCGCGATACCGGGCAGGCCGGCCGTCCCCCGACATTTCCATCAGACCCCCATGCGACGCAGCCGGGGGTCGAGCGCATCGCGCAGCGCATCGCCCAGCAGGTTCAGCCCAAGCACCATCGCCACGATGGCGAGCCCTGGCATGATGGCGAGTTGCGGCTCGGTGTAGATCATCGTCTGCGCATCGGCGAGCATCCGGCCCCAGGAGGCCGTCGGCGGCTGCGCCCCGAGGCCGACATAGCTCAGCGCCGCCTCCGCGAGGATGCCCAGCGAGAACTGGATCGTCGCCTGCACGATCAGAAGCGACGTGATGTTGGGCAACAGGTGCTGGAACGAGATGAGCGCGCGGCCCTTGCCCGCCACCCGCGCCGCCATGATGTAGTCCAGCGTCCAGATCGGCAGGGCCCCGCCGCGCGCGACGCGGGCGAAGACGGGGATGTTGAAGATGCCGATGGCGAGGATCGCGTTGACCGCCGAGGGGCCGAAGACCGCCGTGATCAGGATCGCGATGACGAGCGACGGAAAGGCGAAGATCAGGTCGTTGCCCCGCATCACCACCTCGTCGAGCCAGCTGCCGCGCCGCGCTGCCGCCAGAAGCCCGAGCGGCACGCCGAGCCCGAGGCCGATGCCCACGGCCAGAAGCGCCACCGCGATCGAGGTCCGCGCGCCGGCCATCAGCATCGACAGCATGTCGCGCCCGTAATGATCCGTGCCCAGCGGATGCGCGGGCGAGGGGGGCAGATTGCGCGCCGAAATGTCGAGCACGCCCACATCGTGCGGCAGCCACACGAGGCTCAGGAGCGCGGCGCCCACGAACAGCGCCGTCAGCGCCGCCCCGATCCATCCCGCGGGGCTCAGCCTGATCCGACCGGACATCATCGCCGCCGCAGCCGGGGATCGGCCAGCGCATAGGCCAGATCCACCGCGAAGGTCACGGCGATGACGGCGAAGACGAGCAGCATGGTCACCGACTGCACCACGATCAGGTCGCGCTGCGTGATAGCCTGAAAGATGAGCCTGCCGAGGCCCGGCAGAAAGAACACGTTCTCGATGATGATCGCACCGGCCAGCAGGAAGGAAAATTGCAGCCCCATGATCGTCAGGACCGGAATTGCGGCGTTGCGCAGGGCGTGACGGACGATCGTGGCCCGCTGCGAGAGGCCCTTGGCGCGGGCCGTGCGGATGTAATCCTGCCCCATCGTGTCGATCAGCGCGCCGCGCAGCACGCGGGCGAGGATCGACGCCTGCGGAAGCGCCAGCGCGATCGCGGGCAGCGTCAGCGCACCGAGCGCGGCCCGGGGGTCGGACCAGCCGGGAAATCCGCCGGCCGAAACCCACCGCAGCTTGACCGCAAAGAGCAGCACCAGAAGCATCGCGAACCAGAAGTTCGGCACCGCGATGCCGAGCTGCGTGGCGCCCATCACGCCCCAATCGGCCGCCGCCCCGCGCCGGGACGCGGCGATCAGCCCCGCCGGAACGGCAATCACGACCGTGAGGATTAGCGCATAGGCCGCCAGCGGCAGCGAAACGCCAACCCGGTCGGCGACCAGTTCGGCCACCGGCACGCGGTAGGTGTAGGATGTCCCGAAATCGCCGCGGAGCATGCCGCCGATCCAGTCGAGGTAGCGAACCGGCAGCGACCCCTCCAATCCCAGATCGGCGCGCAAGGCGGCGACGGTGTCCGGCTGCGCGCCCGTGCCGAGCATGAAGGCCGCCGGGTCGCCCGGCACCGCCTGCAACAGAACGAATATCACCACGCTGGCCGCCACGAGAGACAGGATCAGGGACAGAAGCCGGGTGAGGAGCGCGCGTCGCATGCGCCGGACGCTAGCCGGGGCGCCGGCCGGGGAAAAGGGCAAGGGGCACCCGGACCGCGGAGTTTGATCATCTTTCGTCCCCGCGCGCGACCGGCGCGATCCACCCCCTCGCGGCGAGAGAGGGGCAGGTGCGGTGTTCGTCGCGGCGGGAAGGATGCCAAGCCGCCCGCCATTCCGATATCCGGCGTCCCGGCAAGTCGCGGCAAGTCGCGGCGAGAGCGGACGAAGGGCCGCGGCCGCGCCCGGCTCACTCCTGCGCGCGAAGAACCTGCGCGGGGCGTGCGGCCAAGGGGCGCCACGCGAAGGCCAGCCCGGCGAGAAGCGTCGCCACCGCGCCGCCCACCACGATTGCCGTCGCCGAGACCCACTCGAAGGAATAGGGCGCCTCCATCACGAAGGTCATGATCCCCCAGCCCGCGGCCGCGCCGCCCGCGATGGCCACCACGCCCGCCGCCGCGCCCAACATCGCGGAGCGGATCGCGAAGCTTGCCAGCACGGTCGCGCGCGTCGCGCCCAGCGTCTTGAGGACCGCCGCCTCGAAGACGCGCCCGCGCTCGCCGGCCGCGGCCGCGCCGATCAGCACCACGAACCCGGTCAGAAGCGTCGCGCCCGCCCCCCACGACGTCGCCGCGGCCAGCGCCGAAAGCGCCTCGGTCACCAGCGCGATGGCATCGCGCACGCCGATCGCGGTGATGTTGGGCGCGTCGCCCGCCACCTCGCGCAGAATGCGCGCCTCGGCCTCCTCCTCCGCATAGACGGTCGAGAGCCAGGTATGCGGCGCGCCCTCCAATGCGGCGGTGTTGAAGACCATCACGAACCCGATCCCGCCCGAGGAGAAATCCACCTCGCGGAAGTTCGTGACCGTCCCGGTGATGTCACGGCCCAGCACGTTGAGCGTGACCGTGTCGCCGAGTTCGATGCCCAGCTCCTCCGCCTCCTCGCGGGCGAAGCTGATCTGCGGCGGACCTTCGTAATCCTCGGACCAGAACTCGCCCGCGACGACACGGGTGCCTTCGCCCGGTGCGTCGGCGAAGCTGATCCGCCGGTCGCCGCGCGTGACCCAATGGTCGAATTCGGAGGCGGGGCGGTCGTTGATCGAGCGGACCAAGGCGCCCAGCATCGGGGCCGTGTCGACGCGGCTGATGGCGGGGTCGTTTTCGACCCGGTCAAGGAAGGGGCCGATCTGGTTCGGCTGGATGTCGATGAAGAAGTAGGACGGCGCGATCTCGGGCAGGTCGCGGGCGATGGCCGCGCGCATGTTCGCGTCGATCTGGCCCACGGCGGCGAGGACGGTCAGCCCGAGGCCCAGCGACAGGACGACCGCCGTCGCCTCGCCGCCCGGGCCGCCCACGCTGCCCAGTGCAAGGCGCAGGGCCGGGCGCCCGCGCGTATGGCGAGCCAATACGCGGGCAAGGCGGCGCACCGCGAAGGAAGCGGCCACCAGCACGGCCAGCGCCACGAGGATGCCGCCCGCCGACCACAGTGCCAGCGTCGGAATGCCCGACAGCCACGCAGACAGCCCCACCAGAACGGCCAGCGACAGGCCGAGCGCCACCAGATAGCGCCGCCGTGGCCAGCCCCGCGCGGGGCCGGTCGCGTCACGGAACAACGAGGCGGCCCGGACCTGTTCGGTCCGCGCGAGCGGCCAGAGCGTGAAGATCAGCGCCGTCAGCGCCCCGTATAGTGCAGCCTCTGCCAACGGTCCGGGATGGACGCCGAGCGCCACGGGCACCGGAAGCCGCGCCTCGATGAATGGCCCGGCGGCGAGCGGGATCAGCGTGCCGAGGATCAGGCCAAGGAAGATGCCGAGGGCGGCGAGGACCGCGATCTGCATCATGTAGGCGGCGAAGATCACGCGACCCTCGGCCCCCAGCGTCTTGAGCGTGGCGATCACGCCGGTCTTGCGGTCGAGATAGCTGCGCACCGCCGCCGACACGCCTACGCCGCCCACCGCGAGCCCGGCGAGGCCCACGAGGACGAGGAAGCTGCCCATCCGGTCCACGAATCGCTGGACCTGTGGCGAGGCGTTGCGCCGATCGCGCCAGCGCATGCCCTGATCGGCGAAACGGGCCTCGGTCTCGGCCTCAAGGCGTTCGAGGTCGGCATCTGTCGCCTCGGGGATGACGACGCGGTAATCGGTGTCGAAGAGGCTGCCCTCGCTCAGCAGTCCCGTTCCCTCCAGTGCGGCGGAGGCGACGATGGTGCGCGGCCCGAGGCCGAATCCCGCCCCCCCGGCATCCGGCTCCCGCGTGATGAGCGCGCGCAGCGTGAACGATTTCGACCCGAGCCAAAGCGGATCGCCCACCGACAGACCCAGCCGGTCGGCCAGCACCGGATGCACGATGATCCCGTCATCGGCCAGCGCCTCGGCGATCGGCATCGGCGGGTCCAGCACGACCTCGCCGGTCAGCGGATAGGCCGCGTCGACGGCCTTGACCTGCGTGAGCGCGCGATCCGCCTGCGCCCCGAGCCCGGTGGCGGCCATGGAGCGGAAATCGACGACCTCCCCGACCTCGCCGAGACGTTCGAGATAGGCCCGCTCCTCCGGGCTGGCGCGGCGATAGGCGAATTCCACCTCCGCATCGCCGCCGAGGATGATGCGCCCCTCGCGCGCGAGGCCTTCGGTGATCGACACCCGGACCGATCCGACGGCGGCGATGGCGGCCACGCCCAGAGCCAGACAGGCGAGGAAGATGCGAAAGCCGGTCAGCCCGCCGCGCAATTCCCGGCGCGCGATGGTCGCCGCTTGGCGCAGCCAGATGGCAGGTCCGTCCCGCCGCGTCGCGTGGGCGTCGGGGCCGCTCGCAGCCGTCATTCCGCGGCCTCGGTGCGCACCTTGCGGCGGTCGTCGTCGAGGCGGCCATCGACCAGCCGCACCACCCGGTCGCACCGCTCGGCCAGTTCGCGCGAATGGGTGACGAGGACCAGCGTCGATCCGTGACGGTCGCGAAGGCCGAACAGAAGGTCCATGATCGCCTCGCCCGTGGTCTGGTCGAGATTTCCCGTCGGCTCGTCCGCCAGCAGGATGTCGGGGCGCGGCGCGGCGGCACGGGCCAGCGCCACGCGCTGCTGCTCGCCCCCCGACATCTGCGCGGGGTAATGCCCGGTGCGGTGACCCAGACCCATGGCGTCGAGTTCTGCGGCGGCACGGTCGAAGGCATCGGCCACCCCCGCCAGCTCCAGCGGCGTCGCGACGTTTTCCAGCGCCGTCATCGTCGGGATCAGGTGGAAGGACTGGAACACCACGCCCATATGTTCCCGGCGGAACCGGGCCAGCGCGTCCTCGTCCATCGCGGTCAGATCCCGGCCCAGAGCCCGGACCTCGCCACCGGTGGCACGCTCCAGCCCGCCCATGAGCATGAGGAGAGACGATTTGCCCGACCCCGACGGCCCCACCAGCCCCAGCGTATCCTTCGCCACCACCTCCAGCGTGATCCCGTGCAGGATGTCGACCCGCCCCGCATTTCCGGCGAGCGAAAGGGAGACGTCGCGCAGGGACAGGACCATGGGGCAATTCCTCGGTTGGGCGGCTGCCTCCGGATATGGGACGATGCGGGGGGCGAACAAGGCGGTTCACTTTGCCGCAGCCCTGCTGCTCGCTACGCCGGTGGCGGCCGAAACGGTGCGCGTGGTCGCGCTGGGCGATTCGCTGACGGCGGGCTACGGGCTGCCGGAGAGTGAGGGCTTCGTGCCCCAGCTTCAGGCCTGGCTCGATGCCGAAGGGGTCGATGCGGAGATCGTCAATGCCGGCGTCTCGGGCGACACGACGGCGGGCGGGCTGGCGCGGCTGGGCTGGTCGCTCGACGCGGAGACGGACGCGATGATCGTCGCGCTCGGGGGCAACGACCTGCTTCGCGGCCTGCCGCCGGCAGTGTCGCGCGACAACCTGGAGGCGATCCTGTCGCAGGTCACGGGGGAGCGGGGGCTGCCGGTCCTGTTGATCGGGCTGGAGGCGCCGGGTAATTACGGCGCCGATTACCAAGCCGAATTCGACGCGATGTACCCCGATCTGGCCGCCGAATGGGACGCGCTGCATGTCGACAGCTTCCTTGGGTCGCTGACCGAGGAGGCCGCCCTCGACGAGGCGCGGGCGCGTTACATGCAGCCCGACGGCATCCATCCCAACCGCGACGGCGTGGGCGTGATCGTCGCGGCGATCGGCCCGCGCGTGGTGGAACTCGTCGACCGCGCCGACCCCTAGGACCGTCCCGGCGCAGGCCCGCGGGGCAGGGCGCGGCGGCCCCGTGGACGCCAGCCCTTGCCGCCCCGCCGCCATTCGGCCAGTTTCCTGCGAAAAGGGAGGCCGCCATGCCACATATTCTCGCCATCGACCAAGGCACGACGTCCAGTCGGGCGATCCTCTTCAACGAGAGCCTGCGCCCCGTCGCCAGCGCGCAGGAGGAATTCCCCCAGCATTACCCCGACAGCGGCTGGGTCGAACACGATCCCGAGGATATCTGGCAGAGCGTCGTGCGCACCTGCCGCGACGCGGTGGCCCAGGCCGGCATCGACGCGAGCGACGTCGCCGCCATCGGCATCACCAACCAGCGCGAGACGACGCTGGTCTGGAACCGCAAGACCGGCGAGCCGATTCATCGCGCGATCGTCTGGCAGGACCGCCGCACCGCCGGCTTCTGTCGCGAACACGCCGCGCACGAGGCCATGGTGACGGAACGAACGGGGCTGATCCTCGACCCCTATTTCTCGGGGACAAAGGTGCGCTGGATCCTCGATAACGTCGAAGGCGCCCGAGCGGCGGCCGAGGCGGGCGAACTGGCCTTCGGCACCGTCGACAGCTTCCTGATCTGGAAACTGACCGGCGGCGCGGCGCATGTGACGGATGCCACCAACGCCTCGCGCACGATGCTCTACGACATCCATCGCGGCGACTGGAGCGCCGAGGTCTGCGAGATGCTGGGCGTGCCGCTGTCGATGCTGCCGGAGGTGCGCGATTGCGCCGCCGATTTCGGCACCACCGATTTCCTCGGCCCGAAGATCCCCGTCCTCGGCGTGGCCGGCGATCAGCAGGCGGCGACGCTGGGTCAGGCCTGCTTCGAGAAGGGGATGATGAAATCCACCTACGGGACAGGCTGTTTCGCGCTGCTCAACACCGGAACCAAGCCGGTCGCCTCGCAGAACCGGCTTCTGACCACCGTGGCCTATCAACTCGACGGACAGCCGACCTACGCGCTGGAGGGGTCGATCTTCATCGCGGGCGCCGTGGTCCAGTGGCTGCGCGACGAGCTGGGGATCATCGCGGCGGCCTCCGACACGCAGGCGCTGGCGGAGCGGGCCGACCCCAAGCAGCGTCTCTACCTCGTCCCCGCCTTTACCGGCCTCGGCGCGCCGCATTGGGACCCGGAGGCGCGCGGCGCGATCTTCGGCCTGACGCGCGGAACCGGCGCGGCGGAATTCGCCCGCGCCGCATTGGAAAGCGTCGGCTACCAGAGCCGCGACCTTCTGGAGGCGATGCGCGCCGATATGGGCGGGCTGGGCGAGACGGTGCTGCGCGTCGATGGCGGCATGGTGCCCAGCGAATGGGCGATGCAGTTTTTGGCCGATATCCTCGGCGCCCCGGTCGACCGGCCCGAGATCTCCGAGACCACGGCCCTCGGCGCGGCATGGCTCGCGGGAATGCGGGCGGGGATCTACGGCGGACCGGAGGAGTTTGCCCGGTCCTGGGCGCTCGACCGCCGGTTCGAGCCGGTGATGGAGCCGAAGGAGCGGGACGCGCGCTACGCCGGCTGGACCGATGCCGTGAAGCGGGTGCTCATGCACTAGGTCCGTCGCGGCCTTTCGGGGTCAGAAGGGCCGCTCGGGCGGGTCACCGTCGCCGCGCCCGAGCGGTCGTTGCATGATCACGGTATCGACCCAGCGGCCGTGCTTGAACCCGATCGCGCGGAGCGTTCCGACATCCCGGAATCCCAGCCTGCCGTGGAGGGCGATGGAGGCGGCGTTCCCGCTATCGCCGATGACCGCCACCATCTGGCGCCATCCGCCCGCCTCGCATCGTGCGATCAGGTCGGACATCAACGCTCTGCCGGCCCCCAGGCCGCGACATTCGGGCGCGACATAGACCGAGGTCTCGACGCTGTGGCGGTAGGCCGGCCGGGCGCGCCAGGGGCCGGCATAGGCGTAGCCGATCACCACGCTGTCCCGCACCGCGACGAGGTAAGGCATCCCCGCGTGCAGCAGGGCCGCGCGACGATCCGCCATTTCCTGCGCGTCGGGGGCGATCTCCTCGAACGTGGCGAAGCCGGACGTCACTTCGCCGGCATAGATGCGCGTGATGGCGGGTGTGTCCGCCTCGCGCGAGGGGCGGACCGAAACGGTCATCGCAGCAGCCGCCCCCGCAGGTCCGCCAGCGTGGGTGCGCCGATCTGGGTCATGTTGGCGATCATGTCCTCGCGCAGGATGTGGACCAGGTGGTCCACGCCGCGTGGCCCGAAGGCGGCGAGCGCGTAGTACCAGGCCTTGCCGAGGAACACGAACTCCGCCCCGAGCGCGAGCGCGCGCATGACGTCGAGACCGTCCTCCACCCCGGAGCAGAAATAGACCGGCACGCGCCCCGCAACCCGCTCCACCACGCGGGGCAGGGCGTCGAGCGCCGCGGGACCGCCCTCGAACTGGCGCGCGGAATGGTTGGACACCCAGATCGCGTCCGCCCCCATCTCGATCAGGCGGTCGGCATCCTCGGGATCCTGCACGCCCTTGACCACGAGCGGCCCCTCCCACTCGGCGCGCAGAGCCTCGATATAGGACCAATCGGGATAGACCCGGATCAGGCGCCCCGCATGCTCGAAATGGTCCTTGCCCTTTGCGGTGACATAGCCGCCGGGAAACGCCATGCGGGGCGTCCCCTTCCGCGCCATGCCCATCGCCCACGCCGGGGAGGTGGCGATGGAGGTCATGACCTTGGGCGTCATCCGCGGCGGCATCGACACATGCGCGCGCCGCTGCCGTTCCCGCCGGCTTTCGCCCGGCACGTCGACCGTGACCACCAGCACCCGCCAGCCCGACGCCTTGATCCGGGCCAGCATGTCGCGCCGGACCTCCGGATCCTTGACGGGGTAATGCTGAAACCAGCCCAGATCGCCGACGATGGGGCCGGTATCCTCGGGCGTGGCGGCGGCCACGGTGGACTGGCCGTAGGGAATGCGGTGGCGGCTGGCCGCGCGGGCCAGGTGCCGCTCCGCATCCGGCCAGAGCATGCCGGCCAGTCCGACAGGCGCGATGCCGAAGGGCACCGGGTGGCTGTGACCCAGGGTGGTGCAACTCAGATCGGGATCGATCTCGCCGCCGAGAATCGCGGGCCGGAACCGCACCGCGTCGAGTGCGGCGCGATTGGCGGCGAGCCCGGTTTCCCGACCGGTGCCGGAATCGAGATATTCAAAGGCGAAGTGAGGCATCCGTCGCCGCGCGCGGCTGCGCAGGTCGGACAGGGCGGGGTGTGTGGTGTCGAGATTCATGCCCTACGTTAACGTTTGACGGGCGGGGAGCCAGCCCCTCGCGTCGCCGCAATGCCTCCTGCGGCGTCAGCGCACCTTCAGCACGATCTTTCCGATATGCGCCCCGGCCTCCATCCTGGCATGGGCACGACCGGCCTCCTCCAGCGCGAACACCTCGTCCATCACCGGCGCGATGCGTCCCGAATCGAGCAGCGGCCAGACCTCGTCGCGCAGCGCCTCGGCGATGCGCGCCTTGTCGAGCACGGAGCGCGGCCGCAACGTGGAGCCGGTGATCGTCAGGCGGCGGGTCATCACCTGCGCAAGATTCGCCTGAACCTTTGCGCCGCCGAGAAACGCGATCTGCACCAGCCGCCCGTCATCGGCCAGCGCGTCCAGATTGCGCGCGACGTAATCGCCGCCCACCATGTCGAGGATCAGGTCGGCGCCGCCCGCCGCGCGCAGCACCTCGACGAAATCCGCCTCGCGATAGTTGATCCCCTCGGCGCCGAGACCTTCGCAGGCCGCGACCTTGTCGGCGGAGCCGGCGGTCGCGAACACACGAGCCCCCCGCGCGCGGGCAAGCTGGATCGCGGTCGTTCCGATCCCCGAGGTTCCGCCATGCACGAGGAACCGCTCCCCCGCGCGCAATCGCCCCCGGTCGAACACGTTGGTCCAGACGGTGAAGAATGTCTCGGGCAGGGCGGCGGCCTCCGCCATCGACAGGCTCTCGGGGATGCGCAGCGCGTGATCGGCGGGCGTTACCGCGTATTCGGCATAACCGCCGCCGGGCAGGAGCGCGCAGACCCGATCGCCCGCCTGCCACCGGACCACGCCCGGCCCGACGGCCGCGACGGTTCCCGCACATTCGAGCCCGGGCAGGTCGGACGCTCCCTTCGGCGGATCGTATGCACCCATGCGCTGCAACACATCGGGCCGGTTCACGCCCGCATGGTCGACGGCGATCAGGATCTCGCCGGGTCCGGGCGCGGGGACCGGCCGCTCTGTCACGCTCAGGGCCTCCGGACCGCCCGGCTTGGCGATTTCGACGGCGCGCATCGTTTCGGGGTCGGGCATCAATAATCTCCTGTTTCGCGTCGGGCGACGCTAGCAGGGCGGGCGGGACGGGGCCAAGGCCGTCACGACGGATCCCGCCACAAGCCCGGCAGGTCCCCCCGCGGCGAACGCGCAGGCGCCCGGACCCGGCCCAGCACCGCATTCGGTCCCGCCATCAGCCGCGAGATCAGGGGCGATTTGCGCGCTTGCGCCTTGGCCTTCTCGATCCGCATGACATCCGCGATCCGCCGATCGAGGAAGGCCCAGGTTTCGCGGTCGCCGTCCGATTGGTCGCCCAGCCAGTAGAGCACGACCGACGAATAGACCCCCGACAAGGTCGCCCGCTTGGTGTACCAGTTCACGTCATCGGACGTATCGCCCAGAGCGTCCCAGACGGCGTCGGCCGTGCCCCAGACCGCGCGCGCCCCGTCCGCGGCATGGATCGGCAGGGAAAACAGCGTGACCCCCCGGCGCACGGCTTCGCGATGGGCGCCCGCGATCTCGATCCGGGTGCGCACGGCATGCGCCACGCGGTCGCTGTAGCGCATGTCCGTCAGGTCCTCGCCGCGCAGCTTCTCGACCATCTGGTCGTCGCCCTGGCGGTGGAAGGCGAGCGCGAGGTCGATCGCCCCCCGCGGAAAGATCGTGCGGGCGCGGGCGGGGGGCACCCCGGCATCCGCGACGGCCCGGCGGAACGTGGCCTCGGACCAGCCGTCAAAGGCCACATGCGGCAGGGCCGCATCGATCAGCCGGTTCTTCAGGTCGGGGGTATCGGGCATATCGGTCTCCGTCTCGTTACTGGACAAGCTAGGTCCATCCCGCTAAGTGGCCAACTCCTGCACCGGATGACCGGACCAACTCGAACCTAGAAAGGTGGTGAAAACCACATGCAGGTTAGCGTACGCGACAACAACGTCGATCAGGCCCTTCGGGCCCTGAAGAAGAAGTTGCAGCGCGAGGGGGTGTTCCGCGAGATGAAGCTCAAGCAGCATTTCGAGAAGCCCTCCGAGAAGAAGGCGCGCCAGAAGGCCGAGGCCGTTCGCCGCGCCCGGAAACTCGCACGCAAGAAGGCACAGCGCGAGGGGATGATGTAAGCCGTCCCGGCTTTGCCACGAGACCGACCCCCGGTGCCGAAAGGTGGCGGGGGTTTTTCTTTGGGGGCGCTCCATCCGAATGGATTTGGCGCATATCCCATCGACCTGCTGCGATAGCGTCAGCCGCTTCTGAACTGTGCCGCAATGACGCGTCGGGGCTTTTGGCGCACGAGAATCAGGCTTCGGCGCTTCGGCGAAAATCCGATTCGAATTCGCGATGCACGGAGCCCTGATTGCCGACATCTCCGCCAAGCGAGCACGATCCGGCTGATCCACCGGTGCCCATGGCGCTTCAATTCGGGCGGGGTGTCGGCGTGCCGGCGGTGCTCGCGTCTTCGGTGTCATCGCGCACGACCCGCTCTGTCACGCCGGGCAGGTCGGCGACGTCGCGCATGATCCGCTGCGGGTACCAGGAGCGGTCGACGGCGTCGAAGCCCAAGTCACGCAAGATGCCGCTGACGGCCCTCCCGCAGGTCGCCTTGTTCGCCGGTCCATGCGCCTCCACCAGCCGCAGCGCGCGCGCTGCGATCTCCGGCGTCACCGGAATTTCCTGCAGGACCATGCGGTAGGTCGGCCGCGCGTGGTAATCGACGTAGAAGTCCAGCATCACCGGCGTCACGCCATAGATGACGTCTCCCCGCTCCGGCGCGTTCGGATGCCACCACGTGCCGGCGGGATCGAAGATCACCCGCTGGTCTCCCGACACCATCAGCGCGGAATGGCCGCCGCTGCCGTCGCGGTTGTTGATCGCGGTCATCAGCGTCAGGCTGGGCGGCCCCTCTGCGCGGAAGGCGCGGGCCTGCACCTCCTCCATCGGGGTCCAGACGGCATCAGCCCCGCACCCCGCAAGGATCGGCAGCACAAGCGCAAGCAGCGCCGCGCGAAGCATGAAATCAGGTCCGGAACAGCGCGAGGAAGATCAGGATGGCGATGATGACGATGGTGACCCACTTCGTGAAGGTCATGAACCCGGCAAAGGTCTTTTCCTGCTCGGTGATGTCCATGGTGCCCATCTCGTGCTTTTCCTTCTCGTCCATCGCCACCGGCTCCCTCGGTATGATCGCGTCCGTCGTGCCCTAGCGCAGCATCCCGGCCGTGTCACGAGGCCGTGTCACACCGGGGTGTCGGACGTGGCATCCAGGTCGGCGGCGGACTCGGCGGCCTCTTCTTCTTCGAGCGCGCGGGCGAGGCGGAAGCCGATGCGCTGCGCTTCGGGCCGATCCGTCGGGCGCGGCACGGCACGAAGCAGGACGTTGAGCTGGCTGACATGCTGGATCGACTGCACCCGCATTCCCGCCCCGTCCACGCCCGAGAAGGTGACGATGTCGGGGGCATGAAAACCCAGCCCCTCGATCCGCATCAGCCCGCCCGCGGCGTCGGTGAAGCCCATCGCGGCCTCCTGCTCGGGGTCGAGCGTCTCCTCAAAGGCCTTGAGATAGAGGACCAGCCGCCGATGCGCCCATTCCGCCGCCGACATCTGCTTGGCCGCGCGGGCCAGTTTCTCGGGCATGGGGGGCGTATGATCCTTGCCGTCGGCGCGCATTTCCCGCGCCCGCAATTCGGGGGGCAGGGCGTTGGCCTCCATGGCGTCGGCGGTCGTATGGGTCTCGGATTGTCCGGTCATGGGCGCAATGGTGGCGTGGGCGGGCGGCGCGTCAAGCCGCCCCGCAGGCAAGCGCTCAGGGATGTGCCGCCCGAAACACCCAGACGCCGTCCTCCCGCACCTCGCGCGTGGCGCGTCCGGTCAGCCACAGATGCTGAAGATGCGCGATCGCCTCGAAGAAGGCGAGGCCGTAGAGGTCGCCGGACACGTCGCGCTTGAACAGCGGCGCGAAACATTCGCCGCCCGTGCGCGGCTGCTCGGCCAGATGCGCCTGAAGGCGGTCGAGTGCGGCTTCGTGGTTGGTCCGCAGGGTTTCCATCCGCCGGGGCAGCCCGCGATACGGCGTCTTGTGACCCGGCAGCACCAGGTGATCCGGCCGCGCCAGCGGGGCGAGTCGGTCGCAGGCCGCCAGCCAGTCGCCCACCGGATCGCCGTTCAGCTCCGTCGGATAAAGCCCCAGATTGGGCGAGATCCCGGGCAGAAGCTGATCGCCGCCGAGCACAAGGGCGCCGCCCTCCTCGTAGAGAACCGCATGCTCCGGCGCGTGGCCGTCCCCGCGCGCCACGCGCCAGCGCCGCCCGCCGAGCGTGATTACCTCGCCCTCGGCAATGCGGGTGAAGCCGGTCGGCATCGGGCTCACGATGTCGGAGAAGTTGAACGGCCGCTCCGCCCGCCGCTTGTCCAGCACATCCGGATCCATCCCCCAGCGATGGCAGAAGGCGATGGTCTCGGGGGTGTACCGCTCCTGCACGTCGAGCGTCAGCATCCGCGCCATGAGCCACGACGTTCGCGTCGTCAGAAGCTCCGCCCCCCGCGATTGCAGCCAGCCGGCAAGGCCCACATGGTCGGGATGGTGATGCGTCACCAGAACTCGCGTGATCGGCCCGCCGCCCAGCGGCCCCGCGATCAGCGTCTCGACGATGGCGCGCGTCCGCTTGGTGTCGAAGCCGGTATCGACCATCGTCCAGCCGTTCTCTTCGCGCAGGAAGAACACGTTGACGTGGTCGAGCGCCATCGGCAGCGGGAGCCGCGCCCAGAGCACGCCCTCGGCCACCTCGGTCACGGTGCCTTCCTCGGGCGGAACCTCCCAGGGGAATGTCAGCCCGGCATAGCTGTCGGGGATCTCGATGTCCTTCATGGGGTGCCCGCGTCCTTCCTTGGGTTCGGGATGTTGCGCGGGTGGGGCGGTCCGGGGGCCGACCCGCCCGATCGCCGCGTCAGGCCGCGATTTCGTCGGCGCTCAGGGCAAAGAGTTCGTCTGCGCCGGAGCGCGCCTTGGCCATCTCGGCACGCGCCTCCGGCAGGAACCGGCCCCGTGCGAAACGCGCCAGATGCGCCCGCGCCGGATCCGCCGCCGCGGCCTTGAGGTGGTGGTGCGTCCCCAGAACGCGGGCGAAGGCGGCAAGGTAGGATACCGCCCCCGCGAAGCGGTCCTGCATATCCTGCGCCACCATCCACTCCGTCAGGTCGCGCAATTCGTCCACCGCCGCGCGCAACGCCGCATCCTCGGTCGCGCCCATCTCGTCGAGCAGGGCGAAGGCCGCCGCGCCGCCATCCATCAGCTTGCGCCCCACGAGGTCCATCGCCTGGATCCCGTTCGTGCCCTCGTAGATCGCGGTGACGCGCACGTCGCGCAGGAATTGCGCCGCGCCCGTCTCCTCCACGAAACCCATGCCGCCATGGACCTGTATGCCGTCGCCCGCGACCTTGATGCCGGTATCCGTGCCGAAAGCCTTGGCGATGGGCGTCAGGAACGCACCCCTTGCACGCCACGCCACGTCGCCTGTCGCCTTCGCCATGTCGAGCGCCACGGCGCATTCCATCGCCAGCGCCCGCACCGCGAAGGTCTCGGCTTTCATGCCGAGGATCATGCGCCGCACATCGGCATGCTCCAGGATCGAGCCGTCCGGCACGCGCGTCTTGCCCTGCTTGCGGTCGAGGGCATAGCCGATCGCATGCTGAAGCGCGGCTTCCGCGACGCTGAGGCCTTGGACGCCCACGCCGAGGCGGGCATTGTTCATCATCGTGAACATCGCCGCCATGCCCTTGTGCGGCTCACCGACCAGCCAGCCGGTCGCGCCGTCATATTCCATCACCGCGGTGGGCGAGCCGTGCAGGCCCAGCTTGTGCTCGAGCGATACGACACGCAGGCTGTTGGCCTGTCCCGCATTCCCGTCCGCATCCGGCAGGCGCTTGGGGACCATGAACAGGCTGATCCCCCTCGTCCCCTCGGCCGCATCGGGCAGGCGCGCGAGGACGAGGTGACAGATGTTCTCGGCGAAGTCGTTGTCGCCCCAGGAGATGTAGATCTTCTGCCCCGTCACCGCATAGGTTCCGTCGCCGTTCGGCTCCGCCTTCGTGCGCAGCGCTCCGACATCCGATCCGGCCTGCGGCTCCGTCAGGTTCATCGTCCCGCACCATTCGCCGGAGACGAGCTTGGGGATGTAAGTTTCCTTGATCTCGTCGGAGGCATGCGCCTCCAGCGCCTCGATCTGGCCCTGCGTCATCAGCGGGTTGAGCTGCAGCGCGAGGCAGGCCGAACCGATCATCTCGTTGACCGCCATGGTCAGCGCGATCGGCAGGCCCATGCCCCCGTGCGCGGGGTCGGCCGACATCCCGATCCAGCCGCCCTCGGCAATGGCGCGAAAGCCGTCGGCGAAGCCGGGCGAGGTGCGCACCACGCCGTTCTCCAGATGCGCGGGATGCTGGTCCCCCTTGCGGTTGAGCGGCGCGAGCACGTCATCGCACATGCGCCCCGCTTCGGTCAGGATGGCATCCACGGTTTCGGGCGTGGCCTCGGCAAAGGCCTCGGTCGCGGCGACGCGGTCGAAGCCCGCGACCTTGTCAAGAACGAAGCGCAGTTCGGATACGGGTGCGCGATAGGGCATCGGGGAACCTCCCATTCGGGGCGAGGACGGGATAAAGGCTGACGTGAACGAAAGGTTAGGTCAGGGGGCGGCATGGTCGCAACCGAAACACGGCGTCACGAAGTCGCGGAGGCGGCGGCGCTCCTGCGCCGCGGCGGGCTCGTCGCCTTTCCGACCGAAACGGTCTACGGCCTCGGCGCAAATGCCACAGACGGGCGGGCCGTGGCGCGGATCTTCGCGGCCAAGGGGCGGCCGTCCTTCAACCCGCTGATCGTGCATGTCGCCGACCTCGCGGCGGCGGAACGGCTGGCCGTGTTCGACGATGTGGCGCGCCGCCTGGCCGAGCGTTTCTGGCCCGGTCCGCTGACGCTCGTCCTGCCGCTGCGGGCGGGGCACGGGCTGTCGCCGCTGGTGACGGCGGGGCTCGATACGGTGGGCCTGCGCGTGCCCGCCGCGCCGTTGGCGCAGGCGCTCCTGGCGGCGGCCGGCGTGCCCGTCGCGGCGCCCTCGGCGAATCCGTCGGGGCGCGTCTCGCCGACGCGGGCCGACCACGTCCGTGCGGGGCTGGGCGACGCGGTGGATGCGGTTCTCGATGGCGGGGCCTGTGCGGTCGGGCTCGAATCGACGATCCTGCGCACGCGGCCCCTGACGCTCCTGCGCGAAGGGGGGCTTGCCGCCGAGGAGATCGAGGCCGTGACCGGGCCGCTCGAACGCGACGTGACGCCCGGCCGCGTCTCCGCCCCGGGACAGCTTTCGTCGCATTACGCGCCGGGCGTGCCCGTGCGGCTGGGCGTCACCGTGCGGGCGCGCGACGCCGTGCTGATCGGATTTGGCCCGGTGGCGGGGGATCTGACGCTTTCGACTTCGGGCGACGTGGTGGAGGCGGCGGCGGCGCTGTTCGATGCGCTGCACCGGGCGGACGCGCTGGCCGCCGCGCGCGGGGCCGCGCGGATCGACGTGGCGCCGGTGCCCGAGGCGGGGCTGGGCCGTGCGATCAACGACCGCCTGCGCCGCGCCGCGGCGCCGCGCGCGCTGCCGGAAGCGTGATTTTCCGTTCCCGCCCGGGCGCGCTACCTTCTAGCCGATGTTCCGTCTGCTCCTCGTCCTTCTGATTCTCCTGCCCCTGCCGGCTGTGTGCGAGCGGCAGGACATGCGCGACGCGATCCGGGTCGAGGTCCTTCCCGGCTGGCGGAGAGAGGACGGCATCCACGTGGCGGGCCTGCGCGTCCGGCTGGCGCCCGGTTGGCGGACCTATTGGCGCAGCGCGGGTGCGGCGGGCATCTCGCCGCAGATGGATTGGCGCGGCTCGCGCGGGGTGCGCTCCGTCACGCCGGCCTGGCCCACGCCGACCCTGTTCCGCACCGCCGGGGCCCTGTCGATCGGCTACCGGGAGGATTTCATCCTGCCCCTGCTCGTGGCTACCGGAAACGGGAAGGCGCGGCTGGAGGGGCGGCTCGATATCGGGGTCTGCGCCGATATCTGCCTGCCCGCGCGTCTTCATGTGGCGGCCGATCTGCCCGTGCGGGGAACGCAGGATGCGCGCCTCGCGGCGGCGCTGACGGACCGTCCGCGCGTCATCGCGGCCGCGGCGCATTGCTCGCTGGCACCGACGGAGGACGGGCTGGCGCTGACGGCGCGGATGGACGTGCCGCGTCAGGGCGGGGCGGAGGCGGTGGTCTTTGAGCTACCCGACCCGAAGATCTGGGTCACGGATGCGGCGACCGCCCGCGACGGCACCACCCTTGTGGCGCGGTCGGAACTGATCGGCGAGGCCCCGCTTTCGGTCGATCGATCGCGCATCCGCATCACCGTGATCGGCACCGACGGCGCGGTCGAATTGCGCGGCTGCGCGGGTTGAAGATCATGTTCGGCCAAGGGTTTTTCGCCGCTGCGGCGGTTTGACTCTTGAAGCCGGCCGGGGGGCAGGCCACTTCTATACGTGTAAGAAGGAGATATGCGATGTCTGGCGGAAAGCGTAACATTCTCGAAAAAATCGCGGATGCCGTGACGGAAAAACTGTCCGATCTGCTGGGCGCGCTGGCGCCGCAGCACGATGCGATTCCGGTGCCGGTCCGTCGCGATGAGCCGCGCCGCCCGCGCTGATCTTCAGGAGGCCGCCGCGCGCAGCATCGCGCCCGCGACGGGGGCCTTCTTGGGCTTGACGCTCAACGACATCAGAAGCTCCGACAATTCCGGCTCGGCCACGAGGTTCGCGGCCTTGCGCAGCGGGAACCACTTCCGGCGGCGCTCCTTGCGCTCCTTCCAGTCGTCCTTCTCGCGCTCCACGACCATAGGATAGACATGCACGATGCAGGGCTGACGCGTTCCGTCGTCGAGCCGCTTGTCGTAGCTGTAGCTGCCGAAGGATTGGCGCGCGATGTGGCCCTTGACGCCGGCCTCCTCCATCGCCTCGATCGCGGCCGCGGCCCAAGGCTTGATGCCCTTCATAGTCCAGCCCTTCGGCACGACCCAGCGGCCCGTATCGCGCGACGTCACCATCAGGACCTCGACCTTGTCGTCATCGCCCCAGCGGAGCGGCAGGGCGGCGATCTGCTCTCTCACCTTCAGTTTCATGTCTCGTACCTGATTTGTCGGCGTCTTCACTGCGCCGTCTTTCTTTTTATTTCATTAACTTGGTAAAATAACATGGCCGCGGGGATCTGGCAATTCCAACGGTATACGGGCGGTGGCGGGCCGAAATCGTACGATGCAGTTCAGTGGCCTGTGCGGTTTTGCCCCGCCCCCTTCCGCAGCTTTGCGCATTTGCACAGCTCCGCTTGGTTCTACGTCCTGCTGCGCACAGCGAAGGAGACACGCCGATGGCCAGCACTGATCGTACCGGAACGCGCCTGATGGACCGCCCGGAATACCGCAGCAAACCCAAGCCCCTGACCCGGGGACCCTACGTGATCGTGGCGGAGGCGGTGGTCGAGATGGCGGATCTCAACTACGGCTCCGTCATCGTGGTGGACAAGGACGACATGGTGATCGGCGTCGTCACCGAACGCGACATCATGAAGAAGATCGTCGGCAAGGGGCGCGATCCCAAGACCACCAAGCTGTCGGAGATCATGACCGCCGACCCCCGCCTTGCGCGCGAGGACGACGACATGCTCGACTGGCTGCGGATCATGTCGAACGAACGGTTCCGCCGCCTGCCGGTCGTCGATGGCGAGGGGCGGATCAAGGCCGTTTTCACCCAAGGCGACTTCGTCAGCTACACCTGGCCCGAACTGATGGGGCAGATGCGTTCGATCGTGAAGGCGCAGGTCGCGGGCAATTTCCACTATATCCTGATCGGCGGGGCGATCCTGATCTATGCGCTGGCGATGGTGGTGGTCCTGTCGGTTGTTTGACCTGGTCCCGGAGGCGTCCTGCGGCGATTACCCATGGGTAATTGCCGCATCTCACTGATTTCGTTCACATTTAAACTGGGGATCAGCCAGTCGGCGCATCCTGCCGCATCAACCCCTCCGCCTTGAGTTCCGACCAGAGATCCTCCGGCACATTCGCATCGGCGGCGCGCAGGTTCTCTTCCACCTCGCTCACGCCCTGACCGCCGGGGATCACCGACAGGGTGCAGGGATGCAGCAGCGGGAACTGGAACGCCGCATCCACGAGGCGCGTGTCGTGGCGGACGCAGACGGCCTCGATCCGGGCGACGCGGTCGCGCACCTCCTTGTCGGCCGGCTCGTAATTGTACCAAGCGCCCTCGACCGGGCCGGTGGCAAGGATGCCGCTGTTGTAGGGACCGCCGATGACGATGCCGACGCCGCGCGCCTCGCAGAGCGGCAGGAAGGTATTCAGCGCCTCCTGCTCCAGCAGCGTATAGCGGCCGGCAAGGAGGAACAGGTCGAAATCGCCGCGGTTGAGCAGCGTCTCGCAGACCTCCCACTCATTCACGCCCGCGCCGAACCCCTTGATGACGCCCTCGTGGCGCAGCCGGTCGAGCGCGTGATAGCCGCCGGCCATCAGTTGATCGACCTTGGCATCCACCGCCTGCCGCGAGCCCTGATTTGGGACGTCGATGTCGTGGGCGAACAGCATGTCGAGGCGTGACACGCCCAGCCGCTCGAGGCTGTGCTCGACGGAGCGCATGACGCCATCATAGCTGTAATCGTAGATTTCGCGCCGGGCGGGGACGTCGAACCATTTGCCGATGCCGTCGCGCGTTTCTTCGGTGGCGGGGGCGAGGATGCGCCCGACCTTGGAGGACAGGACGTATTCGTCGCGCGGCTTGCCCCGCAGGAAGCGATTCATCCGCGTCTCCGACAGGCCGAAACCATAGAGCGGCGCGGTATCATAGTAGCGTACCCCGCCGTCCCAAGCGGCCTCGAGCGCGGCATGCGCCTCGTCGTCGGAAATCGCGCGGTAGAGATTGCCGAGGGGCGCGGTGCCCATCCCGATCTCGGTCAGGGTAAGGCCGCCATTGCCGGTGCGGTCCCAGTGCCGGGTCTTCATGTCGTCTCCTCCACATAGCGAATGTCGTCGAAGCGGGCGCGCAGGGCGGCCGTCTCCGCCGCGATCTCCTGCGGGTCCTCACGTAGCGCGCGCGCCAGAAGGGCCATCAGCGCGGGCGCATCGTCGGGGGTGACCCCGCGTCGGGCCAATTCGGGCGTGCCGAGGCGCAGGCCGTTCATGTCGCCCGCCACCGGGGGCAGGGGCAGGCCGATGCCGGAGGCCAGAAGCCCCGCCGCCTCCAGCCGCCTCGCCATGCGCTGGCCGCCGCCAAAGGGGCGCGCGTCGAGCGCGAATTGATGGCTCGTGGTCGCGCCGCGTTCTGCGGCGAAGACGGGTAGGCCCTCGGCAGCGGCGGCCTCGGCCATGGCGCGGGCGAGGTCCACCATCGCGGTGGCATAGGCGCGGCCATGGACGCGCCAATCCTGCAACGTGACGCTCAGGGCCGCCGTCTTGGCCACGTCGAAATTCGCGGTCAGGCCGGGAAAGGCCACGGCTTCCAGCCGCTGCGCCACCTCCGCGTCGTTGGCGACGATCAGACCGCTTGCCGGGCCGCCGAGCGATTTGTACGTGCTCATGGTGATCAGATGCGCGCCCTCGGCGAGCGGGTTCGGCCAGGTGCGCCCGGCGATCATGCCGCATAGATGCGCCGCGTCGAACATCAGATGCGCGCCGACCGCGTCGGCGATCTCGCGCACCTCGGCGATGGGGTGCGGGAAGAGGTTGAGCGACTGGCCCAGCGTGATTATCCGCGGCCGCACCTCGCGCGCCAGATCGCGCAGGGCCGCGGCATCGACGGTGTAGCCCTCGGCATCCACGGGCGCCTCGTGGATGCGCAGACCGAACAGACCCGCGCAGCCCGCCGCGTGGTGCGTGACATGACCGCCGATGGCGGCGGGCGGCACGATGATCGCATCGCCCGGCCGGGCCAGCGCCATGAAGGCCATCAGGTTGGCCATCGCCCCCGACGGCACCCGCGCCTCGACATGGGGCGCCTCGAACAGGTCGGCGGCGAGGCGGGCGGTGATCGTCTCGATCTCCTCGATCTCGGTGAGGCCCATCTCGTATTTCTCGCCCGGATAGCCGAGGGACGGGCGGCTGCCGATACCGGAGGAGAGAAGCGCCTCCGCCCGCGGGTTCATCACGTTCGCCGCCGGGTTGAGGTTGAAAGCACGTTCGTCGTGGGTCGCGCGCGCGGCCGCGGCCAGCGCCTCGATCCGGGCGGCGGGATCGGCGGGCAGGGGGATCGCGTCGATCCGTGCGCTGGCGGCCGCGGGCAGCCATGGGCGGGGGGCGAGGTCGGTCATGGGCGCGTCCTTCGGTGTCTCGCCCGCCATCTGGCCGGTTGCGGCGGTGCGGGTCAACGCATGCGGGCCGCGTGACAGGACCGGGCGGCGCCGCTACCGTCCGCGCAGCAGCCGCCAGGAGCCTCGCCATGCCGACTTCCCCCGTCATCCTCGTCTTCGGTGACAGCAACAGCCACGGGACCATGCCGCTGTCGCGACTGGGCGCGGTGGACCGCCACCCGCCGGAGGCGCGCTGGCCCGAGGTGATGGGCCGGGCGCTGGGTTATCAGGTGATCGTCGAGGGGCATCCGGGACGCACGACCGTCCATGACGATCCAATCGACGGCGCGCACAAGAACGGGGTGCGCGCGCTGCCCGTGGCGCTGGAGAGCCAGCGGCCCGTGGACCTCGTGATGATCATGCTGGGCACGAACGATTGCAAGGCGCGGTTCGGTCTGCGCGGGTGGGACATCGCGGCCTCGGTGGGAAAGCTCGCGCAGATGGTGATGGCGTCGAATGCCGGGCCGGACGGCGGCGCGCCGGGCGTGATGCTGATCGCCCCGGTCCCGGTGAAGGAGGCCGGCGTGCTGGCCGAGATGTTTCAAGGCGGCCCCGCCCGTTCCCGCGCCATCGCGCCCGCCTTGCGCGAGGAGGCGGAGCGGCTGGGCCTGCCCTTCTTCGATGCGGGCCGGGTGGCGGCGGTGGATCCGGCGGACGGCGTGCACATGGACGCCGCCGCGCAGGTCGCGCTTGGCATGGCTCTGGCCGAGGCGGTGCGCGGCGTCCTGCCCGTGCCCTAGCCCTGGATCGCGCGGAGGAACTCCGACAGGGCCAGCAGGTCGGCGGGCACCGGGGTGCCGAGGCCGTCCTGCTCCACGATCACGGTCGGCCCCATATCCGCCGCCCCGAATTCCGGCATCACCGCATCCGGGTCGCCGTGACGTCCGAGGCCGTCGATCTGCGCCATGACGCGCATCGTGGGAAATTCGCCGCCCGCGCGCGCCGTGATGGCGGTCAGGTCGGGGCCGACGCCGCCGGTGCCGTCCGCGCCGTGGCAGGCCGCGCAATCGGCGGCGAAGAGCGCGGCGCCCCGCTCGACATCGACGCGCGGCTCGGTCTCGGCGGCCTGACAGGCGGCGAGGGCGAGGGGGAGGAGGGGGACGAGGCGGCGCATGATGTCTCCGGTCTTTCTGCTCGGCCGCAGCCTAGACCCGTTGCCCCCCGATGCGCCATGCCTCTCCTGCACTCCGGGGACAATCGGCACCGGCTTGCCGCGCCGCGCCGCGCGCCCTAGCGTCCGGGATGGGAGGAGACGCCATGCTCAAGGGGATCGATCCGCGGCTGGACGCGGATATGCTGCACGCGCTGCGGGCGATGGGGCACGGGGACACGCTCGTGCTCGTGGACGCGAACTTTCCGGCCCTGTCGATGGCGCGCGACACGGTTTTGGGCGCGCCGCTTCGGATCGACGCGCCGAGGCTGGCCGATGCGGCGGAGGCGGTGCTGTCGCTGATGCCGCTCGATACCTTTGTGGACAATTTCGCCGCCCGGATGCAGGTCGTGGGCGCGCCCGACGCGCTGCCCGACCCGATCGCCGAGACGCAGCGGGTCATGGCGGATGCGGGCGAGGCACGGGTGATCCCGCAGGTCGACCGCTTCGCCTTCTACGACCTCGCCCGCGCGGCCTTCGCCATCGTGCAGACGGGCGAGCGGCGGCTTTATGGCAACGTGATGCTACGCAAGGGCGTGATCCCGCCCGAGGAGGACTGACATGGGGCATGTGGCGATTTTGGGCGTGTTCGTCGCCGACACCGCCTTTCGGGCGGGGCGGATGCCGCGGATGGGCGAGACGATCCTGGGCGACAGCTTCGCGCTCGGCCCCGGCGGCAAGGGCAGCAATCAGGCGGTCGCGGCCGGGCGCGCCGGGGCCGAGGTCCATTTCGTCGGCCGGATCGGGCGCGACACGTTCGGCGACATGGCGATGGCGGTCTGGCGCGACGCCGGTGTGACGCCAGCCGTCGCCCGCGTGGAGGAGGCGACGGGCGCGGCCTTCATCTTCCTCGACGCGGCCAGCGGCGACAACGCGATCATCGTCTCGCCCGGCGCGGCCGGAGGGATCAGCGTCGCGGATGTGGAGGCTCGGGCCGACGTGATCGGCGGCGCGGCCGTCTTCGTGACCCAACTGGAGCAGCCGATGGCGCCGGCGATGCGCGCGCTGGAAATCGCGCGGGAGGGCGGCGCGGCGACCATCCTCAACCCCGCGCCCGCGGCGGACCTGTCGGACGAGATGTTGGCCCTGTGCGACTACGTCACCCCCAACGAGACGGAGGCCGAGGCGCTGACCGGAATCGCGGTGACCGACCTCGACGGTGCGTGGGCGGCGGGCAATGCGCTTCTGGCGCGCGGTGTGGCCAAGGCGGCGATTCTGACCCTCGGCGCACAGGGGGTGCTCTACCACTCCGCCGATCGGTCGGAGCATGTGGCGGCGTTCGACGCGGGTCCGGTGGTCGAGACGACGGGCGCGGGCGACGCGTTCAACGGCGGCTTTGCCTGCGCCCTGGCCGAGGGGCGCGACCCGGTGGAGGCGGCGCGTTTCGCCTGTGCGCTGGCGGCGATCTCGGTGACGCGGCCGGGGGCGGCGGCGTCGATGCCCACGCGCGCCGAGGTGGACGCGCTCCTCGCGGGGGCGTGAACGGGCGGCCTTATACTTTGGCGGCTCTGCGGCCTATGACGGGCCGGAGAGACAGCGCGAAGAGGTAAGTCTTGCGACACGACATTCCGATCACCCGCGACGCCGTGCTGGTGGGCGGGGGGCATACCCATGCATTGGTTCTGCGGCGCTGGGGTATGGATCCGCTGCCGGGGGTACGGCTGACGCTGATAAATCCCGGGCCGACGGCGGCGTATTCCGGGATGCTGCCGGGGCATGTGGCGGGGCATTACACGCGGGACGATCTCGATATCGACCTCGTGCGGCTGGCGCGGTTCGCGGGGGCGCGGCTGATCGACGGGGCGGTCACGGGGATCGACGCGGCGGCGCGGGTGCTGCGGGTCGGGGCGCGTGAGGTGCCGTACGACGTGGCGGCGCTGGATGTGGGCGTGACGTCGCAGATGCCGTCCATGCCGGGCTTTGCGGAGCATGGCGTGCCGGCCAAGCCGCTGGGCGCCTTCGCCGCGCGGTGGGACGCGTTCTTGTCGCAGGGCGCGAGCGGCGCGGTCGCGGTGATCGGTGGCGGCATCGCGGGGGTGGAGCTGTCGCTTGCGGCGGCGCATGCCCTGCGCGCGCGGGGCCGGGAGCCGCGCGTGACGGTGAT
>NZ_CYPR01000204.1 GCF_001408515.1 Jannaschia seosinensis
TGGAGGAATCGAGAACGCCAACATCTTCTGAACGCTGTCGCGCGAAATCCCGAAGTGATGCGCCGCCGCCCGCTGGCTCATGCCCTCCGCACAGGCCAATCGCACCTTACGATACAAGTCCACGGTGAAAATCCTCCCGCCCTCCCTGCCGCCAGAGAGGGTAAAGGTGGACGACTTTTACGCCGCCCGCAGCAGGCTCATCCCGCCGCTACCGTGGCAGACTTTTGCACCGCCGTTCTCACGTGGAACGCGCTCATCGCAATCCCGGAGCGGGTCGCCTCGATAACCTCCCGAGATTGGGCGAAGGTCAGCGGATGATGCCGTTGGTATCAGAGACAGGGTATCGGGCGCTCAAGAGGTGGCCAGACGACTAAAATCCACCTCCGCTGCAATGCGTGGGGCCTTCCAATGCGCACCGACGTGACGCCAGGCCAGACCTCCGACCACAAGGGCTTCGACCTCGTCATGGGCGACGACCTTCCCGCGCCGGGGGCGCTGCTTGCCGACAAGGGCTATGACGCGGACCGCATCCGCGACTGGGCCGAAGCCCGCGATACGATCCCGGTAATCCCCATGCGCCGACATCGCAAGGCCCGCGCGGGCGTCGACCGCACGCTCTACGCGCTGCGCAACCTCGTGGAGCGCTGCTTCGGCCGCCTCAAGAACGCCCGCCGCGTCGCCACCCGCTACGACAAGACCGTCGCCAGCGTCCTCGGCTTCGTCGACGTCGCCTGCATCCGCTTATGGACATGGCGTTTTGTCAACACAGCCTAGAGCGGCCGCATCGTCGGCGACCTTGCGAAATGCTGCAACCTTACGCTCGCACATGCCCATCGGCAGCCACATGCAGCCCGCGCAAATCCTCGCGAGGTCCTTCGGTACCACGCGGTCACGCACCCGCTCGAGACATTCGCCCCAACTCAACGTGTCACCCACGGCGATGCCGAGGATGTCCGCATGGGCGGCGTCGAGTTCCTGGATCTGAGGGTCTTTTTCGCAGCCGAGACCTCGGCGGGACGGGCAGGGGGCGCAGATCGCGTCGGCCTCGCCCGTGATCTCGATCGGGGTTTCCCGTCCGCCGGGCGCGCGTAGTGTGCCGTACACGAGGTTCCCCATATTGGCGATGAACGCGTCGTCATAACCTTCACCCTCGAAGCCGATCGAGCAGAGGACGTGATGTGGGCGCATGCGAAGGGTCATGAGGGCGGACATTCGGTAAATAGATGCCGTCGGGCAAGCCCTGAAAGCCGCAAAAGCGCTATTCTGCGGCCTTCATTGCGAAGCCGCGCTCCAGCTGATCGGCGGGCACGACTGGGTAATCACCAGAGAAGCAGGCGTCGCAATATTGCGGCGCGTCCGGGTCGCGACCGCGCGCCTCCCCCACGGCACGGTAGAGGCCGTCGAGCGAAATGAAGCGCAGCGAGTCGACCTGCAGATGGTCCCGCATCTCGTCCTCGGTCATGGTCGCCGCCAGCAGCTTTTCGCGTTGCGGCGTGTCCACACCATAGAAACACGGCCACGCCGTCGGCGGACTGGCGATGCGGAAATGAACTTCGGCCGCACCGGCATCAAGGATCATCTCCTTGATCTTCCGGCTGGTCGTGCCGCGCACCACGCTGTCATCGACGAGGATCACACGTTTGCCACGGATCAGCGCGCGGTTCACGTTCAGCTTGAGGCGCACCCCCATGTTGCGGATGCTCTCGCTCGGCTCGATGAAGGTCCGACCGACATATTGGTTGCGAATGATCCCCATGGCGTAGGGAATGCCGGACTCCAGACTGTAGCCGATCGCCGCCGGGGTGCCAGAATCCGGGACCGGGCAGACGACGTCTGCCTCGACCGGCGACTCCTTGGCCAGTTCTCGCCCGATCGCCTCACGCGTCTCGTAGACCGACCGCCCCCCGAGGATGGAGTCGGGGCGGCTGAAATAAACGTGCTCGAAGATGCAGAAGCGCGGCCGCGCCGGCTCGAACGGACGATGCGAAGTGACCTTGTCTTCAGTGATGACAACCATCTCGCCCGGTTCGACTTCGCGCAGGAAGGTCGCCCCGATGATGTCGAGCGCGCAGGTCTCGGATGCGAGGCACCAGCCATCGCCGACCTGCCCGATCACCAGCGGTCGTACGCCCAACGGATCGCGCACACCGATAAGCTTCGTGCGCGTCATCGCGATGACGCTGAACGCGCCCTCGACCCGGCGCAGCGCGTCCTTCATCCGCTCGGGGATGTTACGCTGCAGAGAGCGCGCCATCAGGTGGATGATGCATTCGCTGTCAGAAGAGGACTGGAAGATGGAGCCCCGCTCGATCAATTCCCGGCGGAGCGCATCAGCGTTGGTGATGTTGCCGTTGTGGGCGATGGCCGCGCCGCCCATGGCGAATTCACCGAAAAACGGCTGCACGTCGCGGATCGCGGTCGCCCCCTTCGACCCGGACGTAGAGTAGCGGACGTGACCGATTCCGATCGGGCCGGGCAGGGTATCCATAACATCTTGGCTGGTAAAGTTATCGCGGACATAGCCGAAGCGGCGCACGGAGTTGAAACCTTGGTCGGGGTCGTGAACGACGATGCCGCCAGCTTCCTGCCCGCGGTGCTGCAATGCGTGCAGCCCGAGAGCGGTAAAATTCGCGGCCGACGACACGCCGACTACACCGAAGATGCCGCATTCCTCGCGTAGCTTGTCGTCGTCGGGGCCGGTATCGAACGGGTTGGAAAGCCAGTCAGTCATCGAGGCGCTTCCTCGTGAGGGGACGTTTGAGCCCACATAGGCCCCGCCGCGTTACATGTCACCCTTCTGTCACGAAAGTGAACAGTAGTGTCATTGCGTCGGCACAAGAGTGGCGTCGGCGTCGGGCACGGCCTCGAGCGACTCGACCGGAGCGCCGCATTCGCCGACCAGCCCCTCGTAGCGTGTCACGATCCATCCAGGCGCGTCCTCGGGGATTTGCTGCTCGATATTGGCCTGCGCACGGCCAAAAATCACGGCGGAGCGGCTTGCCTCGATGGCAGGGACGCCGTCGGAGACGGTGACGCGGTCGTACACCACAAAGGCGACCGCCACGAGGAGGATTCCCCGCAGGACACCGAAGATGAAGCCGAGCCCCCGATCGAACGGCCCAAGAACCGAATCGCGCACCGCGCCCGAAAGGAGCGGCGTGAAGAAGCTGAGCACGACCAGCGCCAGAGCGAAGACTAGCGCAAAGGCCGCGATGATCGCCAATTCGCAGGAATCGCCGAGGATGTCGCCGAGGAATGGCACTTCGCGGACCAGAGGCTCGGCCGTCGCGGCGAAGGTGAATGCGACGATTGCCGCAACGATCCAGCCGGCAATGGCCATTGTTTCGCGCACCAGGCCGCGCGAATAGGCGAGGATCGCGGAGATGATGATGATCGCCGCGACCGCTGCGTCGACGTAGGTGAAGCCGTCCATGTCCGTCCTTGTCTCGTGACCTCAACCGGCGCCAAAGACCTCGCCCACGAGCGTGGCCAGATCCGGCAGCAGCCGCAGGGACATTTCCCCCGCATCGCCCGTCTTACAGCCCTTGGGGGCCATCGCGGCGGTAAAACCAAGTTTGGCCGCCTCTTTCAACCTGTTTTCGGCCTGCGCGACCGGGCGCAGCGCACCCGACAGCGACAGCTCGCCGAAGACCACCGTCTCGGGCGGCACACCTGCATCTTCGCGCGCCGAAAGAAGCGCGCAAGCCACGGCGAGGTCGGCCGCCGGCTCGGAGATCCGGATACCGCCGGCCACGTTGAGATAGACGTCGAGTCCGGCGAACGTGATCCCGGTCCGCGCCTCCAGTACGGCAAGGATCATGCTCAGGCGCGAGCCGTCCCAGCCGACCACGGCCCGCCGCGGCTGACTGAGCTGTGACGGCGCGACAAGTGCCTGGATCTCCACCAGAAGCGGCCGCGTCCCCTCGATCCCGGCGAAGACGACGGAGCCTGGCGCGGGCGCATCCCGGTCGCCCAGAAACAGCGCCGACGGGTTTGCCACCTCGGCCAGACCCGCGCCCGTCATCTCGAAGACGCCGATCTCGTCGGCGGGACCGAACCGGTTCTTGACGGCGCGCAGGATGCGGAACTGATGGCCCCGCTCCCCCTCGAAATAGAGGACCGTGTCGACCATGTGCTCGACCACGCGGGGACCGGCGATCTGGCCCTCCTTTGTGACATGGCCGACAAGAACCACCGACGTCCCGAACCGCTTTGCGAAGGAGGTCAATTCATGCGCCGAGGCACGGACCTGACTGACGGAGCCGGGCGCGCTGTCCACGGTGTCCGCCCACATCGTCTGAATCGAGTCGATGATGGCGAGGTCCGGTTTCTCCGCCTCGAGAGTGGTGAGCACGTCGCGCAGGTTCGTTTCGGCGGCAAGTTTGACCGAGGAATGCCCGAGGCCCAGACGCTGCGCCCGCATCCGCACCTGCGCGGTCGCCTCCTCCCCCGAGACGTAGACGACCTTGTTGCCGGCATCCGCGAAGGCGGCGGCCGCCTGCAATAGAAGAGTCGATTTGCCGATCCCCGGATCGCCGCCCACAAGCGTCGCCGAGGCGGGAACAAGGCCTCCGCCCAAAACGCGGTCCAGCTCCGACATGCCCGAAAGAGTGCGCGGCGGCGGCGCTTCCTCGGTCGCAAGATCGGTCAGCGCCATGCGCCGCCCCTTGGCGGTGCCAAGTGATTTCTTCGACGGCCCCTGCGACAGCGGGATTTCCTCCTGCAGGGTGTTCCACGCCCCGCAACCGTCGCAACGACCGGTCCACTTCTTGTGGGAGGCTCCGCAATCGGAGCAGACGAACTGAGTGACGGGTTTGGCCATGTTCTCTATTTGGTCTCATCTGGAGCGAGGCGCAAGGCTTGTCGTGCCGGGCTACGGAGGAGACGTGCGCGAGCCGCCAAAGTGGGTGATCATTAGGAGGGGAGCGTCCGCAAAAATCCGGAGCGGGATAAGCCCGGAGCTACTTCTCCAAGGCAATGCTCTGGAGCTTAAGTGGCATAACCGGATTCTGAAGAAGTCAATTTGGAAGGACGTTTTTCCTGTCGCCACGGTTTTGAGGCCGGCCTCGCACGGGTGCGAACCCGGCGCTTGGGCGGCTTTGTTTGTCAGACAGCTAGCCCGCATAATTCATGAAGCTGCGGACTTGTGCTCCGTGGGATGGTTTCCCCGGTCTCGGTTTTCTTGCGCGCACCCGGTGTTTGCGTCCGGTTGGCATGCCGGCCGGTGACTTGGGTCTTGGGCGATACGGGTTGATGTTTCTGGGTTTGTCGGGGCGCTTGCGTCAGGCTGTTTTCGGTGGGGCAAGGGCGTCGAAGAGAAGGAGGAGAAGTCCCTTTCGGGGACACGAAGCCGGCAGGGTCACGATGATCCGGGTCTTCTTTTCGACGATGGTGGCGGCCAGTTTGACGAGATGCAGCCGCAGCGTGTCGAACTGGGCGCGGCGCCACGGTGAGCGCTTCGGGCAAGCCGCGCGGAGCTTCCACCAAATCCAGTAGGCGCAGCCGTGCAGCATCAGGCGCATCTGGTTGGCGTTCACCTTCGAGCACGACGTCCGGTCTGCTGCGAGGTGGGCCTTCCACGCCTTGATGTGGTTCTCGGCCTGGCCGCGGGCGGAGTAGATCTTCTCGTAAAGGTGCTTACCGCGACCGCCCTCGAGGTTGGTGACGATGTAGCGGGTGTCCCGACCCATGGGACCAACCTCGACGCGGGCGATGACGCGGCGGGGTTTCGACCACGAGCGGGCTGCGTAGGAGAAGGTTTTGAACCGGCGCAGCTTCTGGCCCGGCGTTCGGGCGTAGCGCGCCGCTGTCGATGCCTCCAATGCCGAGATGTTCCGCGCCAGACGGCCGTTCTTTGACAAACCAAAGACATAGCGCAGCCCGAGCCTGTCACAC
>NZ_CYPR01000205.1 GCF_001408515.1 Jannaschia seosinensis
CGAAAGCCCGCGCGAACACCGATGCGATCTCGCCGGGCCCGTGCTCGATCAACTGTTCCAAGACCGCCTCAAGCGCCGTATCCTTCCTGTCCATTCGTTCTTCTCCATGGCCGTGTTGCAACTCCATGGAATACCAGAATGGGCAGCCCGTGCTGGGGCGCCCCAGCACGGGCTCACGCCCCGCGTCTCAAGCGAATTTCCAGACCTGAGGGTACAATACCCCCTTGCCGCCGCCTTGGGTGGTGGTCTTCGTCTCTTCACGGAAATCGGTCGCCCAGATGATGTTGCCGCCCATGCGCATGCGGCCATAGAGCCGCGGGATGACCGCGCCCTCGGTGGCCGAGGTGATGCGCAGCGTGTCGAGCCGCGCGCCCTCGATGCGCTGCGTCGGCGCCAGCGACGAGATGATCCAGCTGTCCACAACCGAGCCGATGGTGGAGCCGATGAAGCCGCCGATGGTCGCGGCGCTGACGCCGAGGATCGCGCCGCCGATCGAACCGCCAATGGCGGCGCCGGCGGCGCCGAGAACAAGGGTGGCCATGGTCGGGTCTCAGCGTTGGGGGAACAGGAAGGCGAAGGCGATGCGCCGCCGCCAGGATGCGGTGAGTGGTTCCTCGATCACGCCGAGCCGCTCATAGGCGTGGAGGAAGCTGTCGGGACCGGTCAGGATCCCGACATGCTTGGCGATGGCGTGCGGCTTCATGCGGAAGAGGACCAGCGCGCCGGGACCGGCCTCGGCAGGCGACACTTCGATCATCATGGCGCGCGCGCCCTCGGCCAGCACCTCGCGCGGGCCCGTCTCGCCCCAGTCGCGGCTGTAGGGAGGGATCGGGAACGGCTCTGGGCCGACGACCTCGCGCCAGACGCCCCGAGCCAGCCCGAGGCAGTCGCAGCCGACAAGGCGGAGACTCGCCTGGTCGTGGTAGGGCGTGCCGATCCAGGACCGGGCAATGGCGATGACGCGAGTGGGGTCGGCGGAGGTCACAGCACGGACCCTTCATGCCCGCCATCCTTGGTGGCGTAGCGCAGCACCGCGTCCTGGCCGGGGATATGCGGGAAGCCGCGGAAACTGGCGGTGTTGGCGAACTTCGCCCCGCAGGTCTCCAGGCGCTTGTCGCAGCCCGCGCGGATGATGAAGGCGTCGCTTTCGGCGATGGACCGCACCGGCGCTTCGAGCAGGGTCAGCACAGCCATGCCGTCCGAGACGTCGTGGCCAAGCACCTCGGTACGCCGCCCCGCGTTCGCGCCGCTGGTCCATTCGAGTGTGCCGAAAGTGAACCAGCCGGAGGCGAAGCCCCCGAGCCCCGAGGCGGTGAACGCCCGGTCCCGCAGGAGATCGATCACGGCGCCGGTGCCCCTGAAGGCGGGATTTTCGATGTCCACTCCGCAGCGCGCATCGCCGAGCGCGGCATCGCAGGTCGCCTGGAACGTCCGCCCAACCGTCTGGCCGAGGACATGCGCGAGCGAACGCACCTCGGCGACGAAGGCGAGCCGCCCGCGTCGAATCTGGCCGATGGCGCCCCGCCGCATCAGCACGCGCTGGCCGGTGTCGGCCCAGTTTACCCGCCAGACCTCGACCGCCGCGTTATCCCAGCGACCGTCGAGGATGTCGGTCTCGGTGATGCGCTCCGAGGTCAGCACCCCCTCAGCGTCCTGCGCGTCGACGGAGAGGTCCGATCCCGAACGGACCTCGGAGGCGGTCAGCCCGCTCTCGGGCTCGAAATCCGTCCCGTCGAAGCTAACCCGGACAATTTACGAGAAGGCGGCGGAGGTAGCATAACCCTCTGAAACACCGTATGTTTTGGTTTTTTACGCCAAACATGCAGTTTTCAGCAGGACGACCTCCGCCATGACCCAGTCTACGTGCTCCACGCCTCGCCTGTCACCCCTTAACGGTAAGCCGGTCCTGCTCGGGTTTGACGGCGCCGACATGAGCTCCGACGCGGGGCTGACCCTGCTGCGCGAGATCGAGCGCAAGGCGGGTCTGGCGCAGCGGCTCGCCGATTGCCTACGCGATCCGCGTGATCCGGCGAAAGTTCAGCATAGCCTGTGTGACATCATCCGTTTCCGGATCATGATGATCGCGGCGGGGTATGAAGACGGCAATGACGCGACCGCCCTTCGGCACGATCCCAGCTTCAGGATTGCGCTGGAGCGTGGCCCGGAAACAGGGCCGGCCTTGTGTTCGCAGCCGACGATCTCGCGCATGGAAAACCTGCCCGACACCCGCGCCCTTATCCGCATGGGCCGCGAGATGATCCGGTTCTACTGCCAGTCCTTTGCACATGTGCCCAGACAGATCGTGCTCGACATCGATGACACGTTCGATGCGGTGCATGGCCATCAGCAGCTCCGCCTGTTCAACGCATTCTATGATGAGTATGGCTTCCAACCGATTGTCGTCTTCGACGGCGAAGGCCGGCTTGTCGTAACCTTGCTGCGCCCGGCCCGCCGCCCGAACGGTGCCGAGAGTGCCGCTCATATTCGCCGGTTGATCCGGGAAATCCGCAAGCATTGGCCCAAGACAGAAATCCTGCTGCGGGCCGACAGCCACTACTGCACACCCAAGGTTCTGGACCTGTGTGACACTCTTGGCCTGCGTTATGTCTTCGGTCTGTCGAAGAACCGCCGTCTGGCGGAGAACATCTCGACCTTGGAGACGTCGACTGCGGCGCGCTACGTCCGGACGCCGGGTCAGAAGCTGCGCCGGTTCAAAACCTTCTCCTGCGCGGCTCGGTCGTGGTCGAAACCCCGCCGCGTCATCGCCCGCGTTGAGGTTGGTCCCATGGGTCGGGACACCCGCTACGTCGTCACCAACCTCGAGGGCGGCCGCGGCAAGTATCTTTATGAGAAGATCTACTCCGCCCGGGGCCAGGCCGAGAACCACATCAAGGCGTGGAAGGCCCATCTCGCATCAGACCGGACATCATGCTCAAAGGCGAACGCCAACCAGATGCGCCTGATGCTGCACGGCTGCGCCTACTGGATTTGGTGGAAGCTCCGCGCGGCTTGCCCGAAGCGCTCACCGTGACGCCGCGCCCAGTTCGACACCCTGCGCCTGCACCTCGTCAAACTGGCGGCCACCATCGTCGAGAAGAAGACCAGGATCATCGTGACCCTGCCGGCGTCCTGTCCCCGGCAGGGACTGCTGCGCTTCCTCTTCGATGCTCTCGCGCCACCAAGACCGGTCTGACACAGCCGCCCCGCACGCCCTGAAACATCAATCCGCATGACAAAAACAAGTAGCCGACCGGGCCTCACAACCCGGACGCCGGTCCCGCCTGTGCGAGAGCTCCATCCCTTCCGGAATAAAGCCAGCCGACCACCAAAATCTGAACCTGGTGAATAATGGCGGCTAAGCGTCCGGTCGTGGTCGGTGAAGCCGAAGCTCACGGCGTCGGCGCGCGTGATCCGCCAGCACCAGGCGAGCGTCGTCGTGCCGTCGTCGAGATGGGCCTGCAGGTCTGGATCGAGGGTCTTCATCGGCGCAGTTCCAGAAGCGGAATGGACGTGATCGAGCCGAGCCGCTCGAGGTCGAGCGTCACGTCGAGCGCATCGGTGTCGAAGCGGACCGGCACGTCGAACTCGAAGCCCGCGATGATGGCCACGCCCTCGGCGGGCGCGCTGTCGAAGCTGACGACGCCGGTGGTCGTGTCGACCGACCAGCCGGAAGGCTGCTCGACCCCGTCGAGGGCGATGCGTACGGTGCCCGCCACCGGCTTCGCGATGGGGCGCGTCCAGGATTGCGCGCCCGAGGCGTAGTGCTTCACCAACTGGAAGGCGGTCGTCGTGCCGTCGCCGGTGCCGATCGCCTGATCGGTCGGCGCTGGCGTCTGGGACGGCAGGCAGGACTTGTGGTCTGCCCAGTCCTTGAACCGGAAGCCGTACAAGCGGCCATTGCGGGCTTCGAAGAAGGCGACGACCGCCGCCAGATCGTCGGCGCGGCGGATGCCGTAGGCGACGTCGTAGCGGCGGCGCGAGTTGGCCCAGCTCGTATTGCGCTCCTCGTCGCCCGAGGCGAGCTCGACGATCTGGGTGCGCCGTTCCGGCCCGCCGCGCGCGCCGCGACTGATGTTGTCGGGAAACCGGACCTCGTGAAACGCCATCACATGCCCCTCCGCCCGAGCGACACGGCGCGGGCGATATCGGCCGCGACCTGCGTGCGAGATTGCCGGAAGCTTTCGGCGTCGCGCGCCATGATGGTGACGTTGACCCCGCCGCCCGCGCCGTAGCTCTGCGCCTCGCGACGCGAGAGCACCCGCTCACCGCGCTGCAGGATCGCAGGCACCTCATCGTGTCGAAGTCCGGCCATACCGCCGGAATGCATCCGGGGCGCAGCGGCGAAGGCCATGGCCGGGACCAAGCGTGAGGGCCCGGCCGATCCGACCATCCCGCCCGCATGCAGGTCGTTGGCGTAGGTGAGCGGGGACCGTGGCCCCAGTGGGGCCGCGTAAGCCCCGCGAACGCCCGCGCCGGAGAACACGCCGGAGAGCGCATTCCCGATGGGCCCGAGGATGAAACGCCGCGCCGCGAGCTGGGCGAGATCGGCCAGCAGCGGCGTCACCAGATCGCGGAAGTTCAACTTGCCGGTCCGTACGAACTGGCCGACCGCGTTCTCGGCCGACTGGAAGGCGCCGACGAGGCTCTGGCCGATATCTCCGCCAATGTCGCGGGCCTTGCTGGCGTAGTCCGACAGCGCTGCCGTGACCGCCTGCCAGCCGGTGACGGCAGCTTCGGTCGCGGGTTCCGCCGCAGCGGCGGCAGCCCCGGCCGCCGCACCGGCACCCGTCGCGGCGCGCCCGGCATCGCCGGGCACCGTCTCCAGCCGCTCGGCCGCGCCGGTGGCGTCGGCCAGCACATCGGCCCCGTCCTCGTCGGTCCCGCGCACGGCATCGCGCAGCGCCTGCCAGCTTTCCAGCGGCGCACGGGCGCCCTCGGCCAGATCGCGCGCGGCGCCGCGATAGAGGTTCGCGGACTCGAGTGCGCGGGTTGCCGCGTCAGTCAGTCCGAGATCGGGCGTGGTGAGCGGGTTGTCCTCGAACGCCCGGTCAAACGCCGTCTGCGCGGCGGTGGTCGCGGCCGTCGCCGCACCCTCGAAGCGGTTCTTGATCTCGCCGAGGTCGAGGTCCGGAACCAGCGATATGCGCCGCTCCGACCCGAGGGCTTCGAGCCCCTGGTTGATGCCGCCGATGAAGCCGTTGATGCGCGAGACCACGCCGTTCAGCATCGCCTGGACGCCGTCGACCAGGCTGTTGGCCGCCTGGAACGCCAGGTCGCCGATAGCGGCGGGCAGCAGACCCCAGATCGCCTTGATCGCCTCATAGGCGCCCTCGAAGGTGTTCGCCGCCGTGTTGCCGAAACCGACGACGCTCTCGATGGCGCTCTGCATTCCTGAGGCGGCATCGGCTTTTAGGTCGAAGAACATCGCCGTGGCGGCTGCGCCCGCCGCAGCAGCGCCCATCTTGATCCGCTCCCAGACCTCGACCGCGAGGTCTTTCAGGAGCGACATCGCGTCGCCGAAGCCGCCCGCGCCGGAGACGAGACAGGTGAACTGGTAGACGAGCTCGCCCGCGCCGACGATGAGCGCCCCGATGCCGGTCCGGATCAGCGCCCCGCGCAGGACAACCAGCGCCGTGGCGAGGCCGCGGACGGAGAGCGCCGCGGCAGCCATGCCGGCGACCCAGCGTCCCGCGAGAAAGGCGGCGAAGGTGGCGGCGTAGGTGGTCAGGCGGCCGATGTTGTCGAAGAGCCCACGGATCGCGATGCCGAGCGGACCGGTCCTGCTGGCCACGGCCGCCATGGCATCGGCGACCGCCTCCAGCGCTGGGGCTGCAGCAACCGCGAGCTGGTTTGACAGCCCGCGCCAGATAAGGCCGAGCCGAGAGATCGCATCGTTCGTCCGCTCGATCTGGTCGGCATCCTGCTCGGAGACGACAACACCGAACGCGAGCACGTCCTCCGTCGCCTGGCGCAGCGTCGCGGTGTCGATCCGGCTCATGGCGATGGAGCCTTCCTCGCCGAAGAGCTGCCCCGCGACCGCCGCGCGTTCGGCGGCGGGCACGAAGCTCTCGATCGCCGCGTTGATGGCGCCGACGCGCTGGTCCAGCGGCAGGGCGATCAGATCGTTGGCGGAAAGGCCCAGCCGGTCGAGCGCGTCGGCGGCGGGGCCGGTCCCGGCGGCCGCCTGACTGAGGCGACGCGTCAGATCCTTGGTCGCCTGTTCGATGCCGGACATCGACACGCCCGCCAGCTCGCCCGCACGCTCCAGCGTCTGGATCGAGGCGACGGTGGTCCCGAGGGACTGGGCGAGCTTGGCCTGCGCATCGACGGTCTGCAGGCCGGACCGGATCATCGCCACGCCAGCGGCGGTCGCGGCGGCAACTGCGGCAGCGGCGGCCACACGCACCCGCCGCGAGAACGCCGCGAGCCGCGCGTTCGCCGCCTCCATCTCGCGGCTCAGCCGTCCAAAGCCGCGCGACCCGGCTTCGCCCACGCCTTCCAGCTCGGCGCGAACCTGTCGCCTGCCCACAGCCGCGAGGCGGACGGACACTCGCTTTTCAGCCATTGGTCAGAGTCCTTGCTTTCGCCGCATCGGCGTCTTACGTTTCCGTCATCGATCAAGTGAGGGTATGACCATGGCCGAGACCGCGACCCTGTCCTCGAAGTTCCAGATCTCGATCCCCAAGGCGATCCGCGCAGCGCAGCACTGGGAAGCAGGGCTGACCTTTGCCTTCATCCCGAAAGGCACCGGCGTCCTGCTTGTGCCGGTGCCCAAGCGGGAGGCGCTGAAGGGGCTCGCGCGCGGCGCGTCCGCCACCGATTATCGCGACCGGACGGATCGGTTCTGATGATCCTCGTCGATACGTCGGCCTGGACCGAATGGCTGATCGACTCGGCAACCGGCGCCAAGGTGGCCGAACATCTGCCCGAACAGGCCGAGTGGCTGGTCCCGACAATGGTCCAGCTCGAGCTGGCGAAATGGCTGACGCGCGAGGTCGGCGAGGACAAGGCCGATCAGGTCATCGCCTTCACGCAGGTCTGCCATGTCGTTCCGCTCGATACCGAGATCGCGCTGGCGGCCGCGGAAGCCTGCCGCGATCACAAGCTCGCCACCGCCGACGCAATCATCTTCGCAACTGCACAGGCCCAAGGCGCGACGCTTCTGAGCTGCGACGCGCATTTCGAGGGGCTGCCCGGCGTCTCGCTGATCGAGAAGATCAAGACCTGACACCCGGGCTGCCATTCGCACTCAGCTCCTCGTTCAGCTTCCGCACCATCACCGCTTCGATGACGGGCAGCAGTTCGGCCATCGCGAGCGGCGGCACACCGAGCGCGTCGCCGAGCGCGAGCGCGGCCGACATGTCCCAGCCGATCACCGCGCCCGGCAGCACCCGGAGCTGGCCACCGAGACGGCCGACCAGGTCCCAGATCTGCCACCCCTCCGGCGTCTCCGGACGGTTCAGCCGCGCCGGGCAGTCCGGGCAGGCTTGCTCGCGGCCCTCGTAGGGTGCGCAGGCTTGGCAGTAGCGCTCGCCCCCGCCGAAGGACCATTCGGCGAGGGCGCGGAGGCGTTTTTTTCCTGTTCCAGCAGCAGGCCCTTCGAGACGTAGGTCAGCTGGAAGGCCTCGAAGATCGGCCAGATATCGAGCAGCGCGTCGATGGCCTCGGGGCTGGGGTCGATGGGGTTGCCGTCTGTATCGCCGATGCCCTCCCAGGCGAGCACCGCGCGGCGGGCCAGCGCCTTGCCGAAGGCGACCGCGCGCTCTTCGTCGGAAGCGTCCTGGGGCATGGCTTCGACGGCCGGGTCGCTGCGCGTCGCCACCATCAGCGCGGTCGTCAGCGGGCGCAGCTGCACCCGGACGCCGGGCGCGAGGTCGTGCCAGCGCGGCGCGTTGGTCAGGTCGAGCGTCAGCATCGTCAGTACACCTCGATGTCGTTGATCAGGGTTGCTGTGCACATCCGGCCGACGACGCTGTCGCGGGCGGCCTGCCAGTCGAACGTGGCCTGCACGCCCTGCGGCCCGGAGATCTCGATGCGCGGGCGCGGCAGGTAGACCGCGTGCACCGTGAAGGTGAAGCTCTCGCCCGAGGGCAGGACGTAGGCGAATTCCATCTCGCAGGCCTCGCCGCCCGTCGCCTGCGTCACCAGCGTCTGGTCGGCGAAGCGCACCTCGATCCGGCCGGTCAGCGCCGCGATGGACGGGTCCGCGCCGTCGATGCGGCCGTCCGAGCGGATGGTCTCGATCCGGTCGAGGTTGTTGGCGTAGGTGATTTCGGCGGAGACCACGTTGCCGAGGGCGGCGCCGTTGCGCGTGATCGCCGCGTTGAAATGGCCGAAACGCTTCAGCTCCAGCGCCGCCGGTGTGCCGGCGCTCGTCGTGGTCCCGACCGTCTCGCCCTGCGCCACCAGCCGCGCGGTAGCCGTCAGCAGGCCCGAGCGCTGCAGCTGCCAGGTGATCTGGTCGAGCACGCAGCCGGAATACATCGCATAGCGCGGCACCTCGGGCATGCCGGTTTCGATCGACATGCTGGGCAGCGTCCAGGATCCCGATCGGAACTCGTGGGTGTACGGTGCCTCCGCGCCCGTGGTCGTGGGCGCGCCGAACGCCGCCTTCAGCCAGAAGCCGAAGGCCTCGGCGTCGAGCGGCACGACGACATCGCCGTCGGCCGTCACCGCATCCTTGATCGGCGCCAGCGGATCGCGGCCATAGCCGAGAAGCTCCGAGTTCAGCAGCGGCTGCTCCGCGCCGAGCGTGGTGCTGGCGAAGGGCATGCGGGTGAAGCCGCTCGCGGGCGGCGTTCCATAGGTCGTCTCGAACGCAAGCGCCATCAGCGCCCGCGCCCCCTGGGCTCGTGCCATGGTGTTCTCCTCGGGTTGTCGGGATCAGCCGAGCTGATCGGCCGTGGAATAGTGCAGGACCACCGGGATCACGGCGGCCTTCAGGCTGGCCGCGCCCTCGACGGGCAGGTCCACGGGGCGCGGTGCTTCCGCCTCGACCCAGTCGCAGAGCCCGCCCAGCGTGCGGTCGGCGGCGAGCGCCGTGCCGATGCTGGCGGTCAGCGTGTCGAATGCGGCGTCACGGTCGGCGCCCTGTACGACCGCCTCGATCTCCGCGCGGTGCTCGTAGTGGTAGCCGAGCGGGGACAACGTCACCTCCGGCTCCCCCGGCTCGCCGTCGCGCAGGATCAGCAATCCTTCGGCTGGAACGCGCTCGGGCAGGACGTCGCCGCGGAGCGCGGTGGTGGGCAGCGCCGAGAGCCGCGCGTGCAGCGCGGTGAGGATAGTTTCACGAGAGGTGGGCATTCGTTGTTCCTGGACTGCACGTTATCGCGTAGAAGCCGAGTTCTACCTTCAGTGGCTTGCGCCTAATGCTTCCCAATAGTCATGATGGATCGAGAACAGCGATGACCTTCATTCCGTTTCATAACGCCAATGACATCGGCGACAGGTTCCTTGCCCTTTTGAGCAAGCACGACATACACCCCCCGAAGGGATCATCTTTTGAGAACGAACTACTTTCATTGACTGATCTGATCGAAGTAATGAAGCAACCTGATCGCGCAAGTGGTATGAGAGAGATATTTTTACTACGAGCTGCGGCCGGACTTCATGACTTTGCGGCTAAAGTGCTTTCGGTGGAGCCCCTCCCCGAATTCACCAAGTTCCTTCCGCATTTGCGGTTGATTTCTGAGACAAAGATCGCAGCAGCCTCACTCAGCCAAAACACGTGTAGTCCCTATAACGACGATACCGCACGCAAGATGGTTGAGCTCTATATGGGCTGCCTCGCAGCGCACGTTGGGACCGAAGTTGATCTAGACTCGCCGACAGCAGCCAAGGGCGACAATCCAGATGTGATTTTCAATGCCACCCCCGTGATATCCGGAAGTACCCAACCTGACGAGAGGTGGGCTTTGGCAATCAAGACCATTAGCACAAAACAGGGGCAGACGATCTTCGAGCGCATAAAAGACGGCGCTGCGCAGATTGACGATCCAAAATGCTTGGCCCAAAAGGGAATGATCGTCATCAATGCAAAGAACGCGCTCGATCATGATGCGCTTTCATTCGAGACCTTTTTGAGCCTCGAAGATGCGAAGGCTGCGCTCAGTGATCAGCTGGACGCGCTCACAGAGAGCGCGAATGATGAAAGGCCGCAATCCGAATGGAACTAACTCTTTGAAAAGAGAGTGAAGCGCCCGGTCCTATTCCTTGGTCAAAGCCTCGTTTTTATCTCCACGGGAGTGAGTTCACGAACTCCGACCGCCTTGAAGATGCTCAAAGCATATGATGCAAATGGCAATCTTAATCCAACTGCACATGGACTCGCGGAATGCCTCAATCATTTCATGCAAACTGTATTGAACGGCAATCCTGGGACCACTCACAATCAACCGAACTAATTCGGTTTTAAAGTCCCACTAAATGAATCATTGTTCTTGACCGAATGACTTTCAGCACACGACAAACTCTTGACTACATTCAGGTCAACCCAGCTTCACCTCCACCCAGTTCGCAACGATCAACCCCGGCACTCCGTCCAACGCCCGGTCCGCGTCCCGCGCGAGGTCCAGCCGCTTCGGCAACTTGACCTGCGGTACCAGCAGGAAGATCGGCGCGGTGACCTTGCCGCGGCCGGTCTTCGAGCGCGACTCGACCGCCTGGCCTTTCGTGTTCAGCCGCCCCTCCGCGACCAGCAGGCTCGGGCCCGTGCGGCGATAGACGAACCGTAGCCGCAACCCGCGTCGCCGTTCCCATTCGCCGGGCGTGATCCTGCCTCCTCGGAGGGACTTGCCCGCCGCGGGCAGCGGGATCGCCAGCCAAAAGCCGTCCTGCGAGCGGATCAGCGCGCCGGTGTCGTGGGCGCCGACGATGACCGGAGCCTTGGACCAGACGAGCGCCGCGGCGTTCAGGCTATGGCCGGCCTTCGGGTAAGTCTGGCTCCGGATCGAGTTGGCGAGCCGCCGCCCGAGCCCCGCCCCGATGATCTGGCCGCGCCAAGCGGTCTTGAGCCCGGTGCCGGCTTCAAGCATGGCGGCGGTGACGGCGTTTTCGCCGATTGCGATCTCTTTTCGCATCATCGACGCAATGTCGGGGGTGATCTTGAGATCGAGTCTCATTGGAGGCGTCATTCGTCTTTGGCGCGCATGTGTGTTACGCCTTCTACGACATGGAGGAGAAGAAAATGGATCGCGACGCGTATGTGGAGAAGATGAAGGCGAAGCTCGACGAGTGGAACGCCGAGATCGACAAGATGCAGGCCCAGGCGAAATCCGCGCAAGCCGATAACCAAGCGGCCTACGAGAAGCAGCTTGCAGAAATGCGCAAGCAGCGCGACGAGGCTCAGGCGAAGATGAAGGAAGCGCAGGCGGCAAGCGATGCAGCCTGGGATGACATGCGCAAGGGCATGGAGAGCGCGTGGGAGAACATCTCGAGCTCCTTTCAGAAAGCGTGGAGCCGCTTCTGATAGCGTTTGCGGACCTACTAAGGCTTCATGCCGGGTGCAGGTCCACGGTCCAGACGAGTCGCTCGCGGTCGCGGAGAGGCTCGCCCTGGATGAGGAATGCCTCGCCATCGATCTCGATGCGGTCACCGGGTCGCGGGTTCGCCACTTCGACGAGGCGCAGATCCAGCCGGATGGTTTCCGACCAGATGCGCGCCTCGCCGAAGGTCGTGATGTCGTCGGGCCGGCGCGCCACGGCCCGGACGAGGACGGGTGCGCCACCCTCGGGGGTGTAGACGGCGTCGCGTGCGACATTGCCATCCGCGAACAGGGCGTCCAACGCCATTGCGACAGCCATCATCAGGTCCGCCTTGCCGAGCGCAGAACCTGCGGGCGGGTGCAGATCGGCAACGGGTTGCTCTCGATCTCGAGGCGCACCCATTCGTCCCGGTCGCGGTCTGGGATCATGCGCGCGTAGAGCGGCAGACCCACCGTGTTGACTGTCTCGAACGTGTCGGCGGGGGCGTAGTAGATCTCGAACAGCCCCTCGACCCCCTCGGGGTAGAAGTACGCCTTGTCCGTGGACACGCCGAAGCCCAGCCCGCCCCGATAGCGCCGGAAGGTGATGCCGCCGAAGCTGACCTCCTCGCCCACGCGCCCGCGCAGATCTGCGGCCGCGGCAGTGTTTAGATAGGTCTCGCGCACCTCCTTGTGGGCGACCAGATCGGCGAAGAAGGCCGAGCCGCATTCGGCGCGCAGCTGCACCTGACCGGCGGCGAGACCGCCGAGGCTGTCCTCGACGCTTTCGATCATGGCTTGGCAGCGCTTGCGCAAGGCCCCCGAAGCCGGGGTGGCATTGTCCAGATCGAAGTCGACCTCCGCGGCCGGGGTGATGGCGAACTCGGCGTGGTAGTCGATGACCGTTGCCCCGTCCCTGGGATCCTTCACCACGCCCTGGATGCCGTTGAACAGGTGGAACTCAAACGTCGCCTCGGCATCGTTCCTGAGTCGGCCCAGTTTGCGCGCCACCTCGGTCTGCACCTGCTGGACGGCGGTTTCCGAACCAAAGTCACGGACTGCCTGGATCTCCGAGGCCCAGAGCACGTCCTGCTTCTTGAACTGTCGGCAGACGAAGGCGCGCATCTCGCGGCGCTCCGGGATCTGGCTCTCATAGGCCGAGCCGCGTTCGGAGAACGGGATCAGCGACAGGGTGCCGTCGCGGCTCTCGATCATTACGGTGCGGCTGCGGACGCCGCGGGCGCCGAAGAGCCCGGCCCCCGAGAGGATCGCGGGCTTGAAGGGGATGTTCTCGAGCGCGCGGGTCAGCTCGACAATGGTGAAGGCATCGCCTTCGAAGATGTCCATGGTGGCCATGGGAATGCCTCCGGGTCAGGAATTGGGGGGTGGCGCGGGATCAGCGGACGAGAATGCCCGCGGCGAGCAGCGCCGCATGGGCGGCCGTGATCTCGGCCTCAGCGAGCGTGCCAGTGAATACGAGGTCGTGAGGGTTGACGATGGCGGG
>NZ_CYPR01000206.1 GCF_001408515.1 Jannaschia seosinensis
TGGAAGCTCCGCGCGGCTTGCCCAAAACGTTCACCATGGCGCCGCGCCCAGTTCGACACGCTGCGGCTGCATCTCGTCAAGCTGGCCGCCACCATCGTCGAAAAGAAGACCCGGATCATCGTGACCCTGCCGGCATCGTGTCCCCGAAAGGGACTTCTCCTCCTTCTCTTCGACGCCCTCGCCCCACCGAAAACAGCCTGACGCATGCGCCCCGACAAACCCCGAAACATCAACCCGTATCGCCCAAGACCCAAGTCACCGGCCGGCATGCCAACCGGACGCAAACACCGGGTGCGCGCAAGAAAACCGAGACCGGGGAAACCATCCCACGGAGCACAAGTCCGCAGCTTCATGAATTATGCGGGTTAGCAAACTATACGAGCGCACCAGCGTCGTCATCACCACCAACCTGAGCTTCAGCGAGTGGGCGAGCGTCTTCGGTGATGCCAAGATGACCACAGCCTTGCTCGATCGCCTCACCCATCGCTGCCACATCCTGGAGACCGGCAACGACAGCTACCGCTTCAAGGCAAGCTTCGAGACAGCGAAGAAGAAACGGAAGGAGACAGCAGTATTGACCCCATCATGAACCAACAACCATAACGACCGGGCGGGTCAGATCTCGGTGACAATGCCGGGTCAGTTCTCAGTGACAGCCAACAGTCATGCGGGGAGCCTAGCCAGCCGCCTGCTCCGCCTCAAGCGAAGTTCTTCTGACAAGGCCGAACCCATTGCTCTGCCGTCCATAACGTCAGCCCGGAACGAGAGCGCGGGCCTTCTCACGCAGGGCGAATTTCTGGATCTTTCCGGTCGAGGTTCTGGGGATGGGCATGAAGACGAACTTGCCGGGCACTTTATATGGGGCGAGGTGTTCGCGGCACCAGGCCTTCAGCGCAACCGGATCGGGGTCATTGCCCGCGTTCAGTTCGACAAAGGCGCAGGGCGTTTCCCCCCATTTGTCATGCGGCATGGCCACCACAGCCACCACGGCTACCGCGGGATGGCGATAAAGTGCCTCCTCGACCTCGATCGACGAGATGTTCTCGCCACCCGAGATGATGATGTCCTTCGAACGGTCCTTCAGCTGGACATAGCCATCCGGGTGCATCACGCCGAGATCGCCCGAATGGAACCAGCCACCGGTGAAAGCCTCTTGCGTGGCCTTCGGGTTGCGGAAGTAGCCCTTCATCACGACGTTGCCTCGGAACATCACTTCGCCGATCGTCCGACCGTCGCGCGGCACCGGTTGCATGGTCTCGGGGTCCAGCACGTCGAGCTGTTCCAGCGGCAGATAGCGCACACCTTGACGTGACTTCAGCGCCGCCTGTTCGGCGCGGGGCAGATCCAACCATTCGGCATGCCAGTCGTTGACCACGGCGGGGCCGTAGGTCTCGGTCAGGCCGTAAAGATGAGTGACATTGAACCCTGCATCGCGCATGTCGGCCAAAAGTTTCTCGGGCGGCGGCGCGGCGGCGGTAAAGAATTGCACAGTATGATCCAATGCGCGTTTCTGATCCTCGGGCGCCGAGATCATCAACGACATCACGATTGGCGCGCCGCAGAGGTGGGTCACGCCCTCATCGGCCAGCGCGGTCCAGATCGGTTCGGCACGGACCTGACGCAGGCAAACATGGGTGCCGACGATAGCCGACAGCGTCCAGGGAAAGCACCACCCGTTGCAGTGGAACATCGGCAGGGTCCATAGATAGACCGAATGTTTCTGCATCGAGGTGGTCAGCGCATTGCCCTGCGCCAGCAGATAGGCGCCACGGTGATGCGACACCACGCCCTTGGGGTCGCCCGTCGTGCCCGAAGTGTAGTTGATCGAGATCGCGTCCCATTCGTCCTCGGGCATCAGCCACGCGAAATCCGGGGCGCCGTCGGACAGAAACGCTTCGTAATCCGGTGCGGCGATACGTGCGCGCGTCCCGTCGAACTCCGGATCGTCATACTGGATCAGGGTCGGCGCGACCTTTGCGAGCGCCAGCGCCTCTTGCATCAGCGGCATGAACTCGGCGTCCACGATCACGACCCTGGACATCGCGTGATCCAGCTGGAACGCGATGATCGCGGCGTCGAGGCGGGTATTGATCGAATGCAGCACAGCGCCGCACATCGGCACGCTGTAATGGCACTCCAGCATCGCGGGCGTGTTCGCCAACATGGCCGACACGGTGTCGCCTCGGCCAATGCCGGCCTGCGCCAAGGCCGAAGCCAGCTGCCGCGACCGCGCGTAGAACTCGGCGTAGGTCCGCCGCAGCGCGCCATGAACAATGGCAGTATGCTCGGGAAAGACGCTTGCAGCACGCTCCAGGAAGGTCAGCGGCGTCAGAGGCTGGTAGTTGGCCGGATTGCGGTCCAGATCGGTGTTATAGGGATTAGCCATGATGCCTCACCGGTCCTGCCATTCCGGCGCACGCTTTTCGATGAAGGCGCCTATGCCTTCCTCGGCGTCCCAGGCGAGCATGTTCTCGACCATGACCTGCGAAGCGTAATCATAGGCCTCGGCCAGTGGCATTTCGCGCTGAGCGTAGAAGGCGCGCTTGCCGGTTGCCAGCGTCATGCTGGACTTGGACGCGATCTTGCGCGCCAGTGCCATTGTGGCCTCGCGCAGGGCCTCGGGCGGAGCGACCCGATTGACCAGACCGATTTCAGCCGCGCGAGTGGCCGATACCATGTCGCCGGTCAGCAGCATTTCCATCGCGTGCTTGTTGCCAACATTGCGCGACAGGGCCACCATCGGGGTCGAGCAGAACAGACCGATATGCACCCCCGGCGTGCTGAATTGCGCGGTCTCGGCGGCAAGTGCCAGATCGCAGCTGGCGACCAGTTGGCAGCCCGCTGCGGTGGCGATGCCAGTCACCTCGGCAACCACAGGTTTGGGGCAATTCACAATCGCCTGCATGACCCTGGAACACCTCGCCATCGCCTTGGTGAAATAGGCCCGCCCCCTGTCGGGGTCGGCGCGGCCCGCCGTCATCTCCTTCAGGTCGTGCCCGGCACAATATGCCGGCCCGTTGGCAGCCAGGATGATGACTCGAACGGCAGGGTCGGCGCCGGCCTCGGCCATGACCCGACCGAGCGCCTCAAGCATCGCCTCGGATAGCGCATTGCGGCGGCGCGCGTCATTCAAGGTCAGGCGCAGGATGCCGTCGCGATCAAGGTCGCTGAGGAGGATATCGTCGGTCATCAGGTCAAACCCCAGTTAGAGGATGTTGATCACCACGCTGTCGGCCAGCGTGTTCGCGATGAAGCAGTAGCGATGCGCGCGGTCCTGCATCTCTTCGAGCGTCTTGTGGTCGATCGAAAAGCCGGTATCGAAGCGGACCACCGGATGCAGGTCGATGCGTGTCACCGACATCTGCCCTTTCGGGTTCTTTCCCAGGTGCGCCACGGCATGGTCGTGATAGCTGGCGACCGGCCATTTCGCCTTTGCGGCCAGTGCGAGGAAGGTCATCATGTGACAACTGGACAAGGCCGAGGCGAGCGCCTGTTCGGGGTTGGTGTTTTCCGGCTTGCCGCCCCAATCCGGGGCGGCATCCGCTTGCACTGCGTAGCTGTTGTTGTAGCGCACGATGTGTTCGGCAGAATATTTGCCGGGCTCGAAGGCGGGCACATCGCGGTGCCAGTGCAGGTCGATCGATAGGTCGGACATGGCTGCTCTTCCCGTCTGGATGATGACACTCAGGCAGCGGCGATCTTCTTCTGCGGGTCGAAGAACGGACGCTCCACGATGACTGCGTTCTCGCGCCCGGCCTCGTTGACCAGGCCGGTCTTGTTGACCACCGTCACAGTATTCCCCACGACTGCCAGATCGGCGGCGACCATCGCCAGCGCGATGTTTTGCTTCAGACGCGGCGAATAGATCGCCGATGTGACCTTGCCGATAACCCTGCCGCCTTTCACGATCAACCAATAGGACGTGTTTGGGCGTTTCAGTGGCTCGCCCTCGATTACCAGGCCGACCTGCTTGCGGCTGACGCCCTGTTCCTTGATCCGACGCAGCGCAGCCTTGCCAATGAAATCAGCCTCGATATCCAAATTCACCAGCCGGTCCAGGCCCAGCTCGAACGGGTTGGTGTTGATGTCGGCATCGGCGTGGTAGGACAGCATTCCGCCCTCGATCCGGCGGATCGATGAGGTGTGGCCGGGCTTGAGGCCATAGGGCTGGCCGGCCGCCATGATCTTTTCCCACAGCTCGTCGCCGCGTGTGCTGTCTTGAAGATAGAGTTCGTAGCCCAGCTCGCTTGACCAGCCGGTGCGCGACACGACCAGCGGCATGCCGTCCAGCTCGACATGGCGCAGCCAGTAGTATTTCAGGTCCATGATGCTGTCGCCGAACAGCGCCCGCATGACCTCGCCCGACTTCGGGCCCTGAAGCTGCAACGGCGAGACATCTGGTTCGCGGATCGTCACGTCCATGCCGGCGTGCACCGCCACGCCCTGCGCCCAAAGCAGGATGTCACTGTCGGCAAGCGACAGCCAGAACCTGTTTTCGTCCAACCGCAGCAGAATCGGGTCGTTCAGGATGCCGCCTTCGGCGTTGGTGATCAGCACATACTTGCACTGGCCCACCGCCATCTTCGACAGGTCGCGCGGCGTCAGGGTCTGAACGAACCTGGCCGCGTCCGGCCCGGTGATCTCGACCTGACGCTCGACCGCCACGTCGCACAGGATCGCGTCGTTCACGAGGTTCCAGAAGTTCTGTTCGGGGTTCCCGAAATCACGCGGGATGTACATGTGGTTGTAGACCGAGAACCCCGTCGCGCCCCAGCGCACGGTGGCGTCGAAATAGGGAGATTTGCGAATCTGAGTACCAAAGCCGAATTCATCCGATTTTCTCATGGCGTCACCCTCTTGAACCGGCGCCTGGTGCGCCGAATGCATGTTGAATTGGGTGTCCGTATAACCCAGGACGAGGCAGCTCAGCGGGCTCCAAACGCGTCGAACGGAGGCCGGTTGGTCTTCATTAAGGTCCGGTTCCGACCGATCGGTCTTTTTCCGTCAGCGGCGAGTAGGTATCACCAGATCAGCCAGTTTCGGGACGGAGGACTTTACGGTTCTTGTAACGATGTAGGTCATGTACCGACCGATCCCCAGATCTTCGGCAAGCAGGGATTCCATCAGGCTCTGAAAGGCGGTCAGGCTCGGGGCATAGATCTTGAGGACATAGTCCATACCGCCACCAGTTGCGATGCACTCGGTCACCTGATCCAAGGTGCGGATACGATCCTCGAACCGGTCGAAATCGATCTTCCGATGCTGGGTCAGCGAGACCGTCACGACGACCTGGGTGAAATCTCCGAGCCGGTCCAGCGCGATGTCGCCACGATATCCGCGGATGTATCCGGCCGCCTTCAATCGGCTCAGTCGCTCCCAGCAGGGGGTCGGAGACAGGTTGACCATTTCTGCCAGCTGGGATTTGCTCAGCTCTCCATGTTTCTGCACTGCAGAAAGGATGCGGATATCGGTCGCGTCCAGGACTGATTTGTTCATACGTTCGTCACCCGCGTGGCCTGCCCCCTTCGGGTGGTCCGGCTTCAGTCTTAGTCTAGTGCATGACGGGTCCGGGAGCTACGGTTTGGGTGGCCGGCGAAGCGGCTCCATTTGGCGAAGCCTGCCACTGCAGGACCTCTGGAGCTGGCAGCCGATAACCCAGCGCTGAATGCGGGCGCTTGGTGTTATAGTGTCTGCGCCAGCTTTCGATGACGATCTTCGCCTCGGCGAGGCTGTAGAAGATTTCGCCGTTGAGCAGTTCGTCCCGTAGCTTGGCGTTGAAGCTCTCGCAGCATCCGTTCTCCGTATCCGTCCGTTGTCGCCGCTCTGACGGGCGGAATCCGCGGCTGGTAGTGTCCGCCATCGATAGTGGACATCTTGAGGCACTCCATGGCGGGCAAGAAGGGTCAGAAGAAGCGGTTCTGGGCTGACGAAGAGAAGAGCTCGATCTGCGCGCAGGCTTTGGCGCCGGGCGTATCGGTCGCGCAGGTTGCACGTCGGTATTCGATGAACGCCAACCTGATCTTCAAATGGTTGAAGGACCCTCGCTTCTCCGCTGCCACGGGCGAAACGCCGATTGCCCCGGAAGTCGGGAGCGTCTTTCTGCCGGTGGAGATCTCCGGCTCCACCATTGACCAACGGATCGACGACAGGACCGTTGTGCCAGCCGGACCGGCATCCGCTTCTCTTCTTGCGCATCGGATCGACATCACGCTGTCGGACGGGCGGCGGGTCGTGGTGGAAGGGCCCACGGGGTGGTGTCAGACCAATTCGAACCAGTCTCAGGAAGGGCAGGGGGCCTGACTGTTATCCTGCGCAAAGACCGCGCCACTCGGCGAGAGCGGCGGTGCGGTTGGTCTTGAAGATGTCTCGGCTGGAGAGGCTGCGTTCCTGGTTGAAGTGGTTCGAGACGGAGGCGTGGACGGCGGCGAACTTCTGCAGACTTCGCATTCGCCGGAAGCGCTGCATGGCCCTCTCGCGTCGTCGGAACGGCAGGTGCAAATTCTCCGCGCGGTTGTTCAGCCACCGACCGGTCTCCTGCCGGTCCGTCATGCCGAGGTCCTTCAGAGCCGCGCCGTAGGAGCGAAGCTTGTCCGTCACGAGGGTCTCCGCTCGGCCGTGCTTCTTCATTGCTTTTCTGAGGAATTTCAGCGCAGCCTTCTTGTCCCGCGTCTTCGTGACGAAGCTTTCCAGCACTTCGCCCTCATGATCGACCGCCCGCCAGAGGTAGTGCTGCTCGCCGTTGATCTTCACGAACATCTCGTCGAGGTGCCAGCGCCAGCGGCTCGATTTCATACCCTCGATGCGTCGCTTCCGGATCTCGCCCGCGAACATCGGACCGAAGCGCTGCCACCAGAAGCGCACCGTCTCGTGGCTGACGTCGACGCCGCGCTCGTGCAGCAGATCTTCGACGTTCCGCAGCGACAGCGGGAAGCGGACATACATCATCACCGCCAGGCGAATGATCTCGGAGCTGGTCTTGAAGTACTTGAAGGGGCTGCGCTTGGTCATGCGGGGAGCCTAGCCAGCCGCCTGCTCCGCCTCAAGCGAAGTTCTTCTGACAAGGCCCATCCAAGGGATTGAGTTCCGCGACGGCCTCCGCCACCTTCAAACTGCCGCCTGATCACGCGTCACCAACTTTCGCGCATACCTCCTTGGTCATGCGGGGAGCCTAGCCAGCCGCCTGCTCCGCCTCAAGCGAAGTTCTTCTGACAAGGCCATCGTCGGACCTCATCGAAGCCGGTCCGGAACCAGGATTTCGAGCAGTATCCGTGCTTCTTCCGGGCGGGGTATTTGTGTCCCATGAGCTGGGCTGCAGCACGGCAGATGAGGGCGATGGCAATAGCGGTTATGGCGATGAGCAGAGACAACTTGGACGCGAGCGTCAGGCGGGTGTCCTCCAGGTTCAGCCCCCGCGTCTTGCTGTCGGCGAACAGGCACTCGATGAGCCAGCGCTTCTTGTACTGCCGCAGGATGTGCGCGCCAGTGGCTGGATAGGGCGAAGCCACCACGAGAAGCTCGCCGCCCTTGATACGGCGCGCACCGAAGTGGAGCTTGAGGTCGGGGTGACTCGCTCTGCCAGGCAGGACGGCCGTGAAGCCCCGCACACCCCTGCACCGTGACAGCAGGGAGCGCAGGTTCAGCTCGCGGCCGTTGGTACGGACTATCTGGCCCTCCTTCATGCGGATCGCGAAGGGGATCTCCTGCTCGACGAGAAAAGTGAACCATTCCTGACCGATGAACTCGCGATCCGCCAGCAGCATCCGAACGGTTGAGGCGTCGAAATACGCGAGATACCGCTTCATCAGCGCGATGCGCTGAGCGGTCGTGCTGTTGCCGGAATGCGGGAGCATGGTCCACATCAACGGGACACGGAACCTGGCCGTGATGACGGCCAACACGAGGACGTTAACGTCGGTCTTGCCGATCTTCCAGTTGGTGCGGTCAAGACACAGATGCCAAGGGCGAGGGTTGCCGAGCAGCGAGATCACGATGCCCACGCTCCAATCCTCGGGCAGGCACACGTGTTGGAAGAAGCGTTGCAGACGGCGATAGGTCGATGCAACCATGGCGCGACTTGGCCGCTCGCTCGCGATATGCGTCAGGTTCACCGTTCGGGCGCTGATCATGCCAAGCAGGATCATGCAGAGCGTCTCGAGCCGTGACTTGCCCAACGGCACATGCGGAGTTAGCGTTTTCTGGAGATCGGCGAGAGCACGGATATTCAAGGGACCGTTCCTTTGGCGAGGTCGAGTCCACCAGAAGAATCCGTCTTGCCGGTCTCGGCCACCCCAAAAACGGCTGTGTCGTGTAGTCTGCGGTATCCTACAACCTGTGTCAGGCCGGGGCGGCTCTTCCGCCCCGCCAGCGCGCCGCGACCCGCGCCCCAAGCGACGAATAGGCGGGGACGAGGATCATTTGCAGGATCGATCCGAACAGCACGCCCATTCCCAGAGACACCGCCGTCGGGATCAGGAACTGCGCCTGTACCGACGTCTCCAGGATCAGCGGCGCGATGCCGAGGAACGTCGTCAGCGTCGTGAGCGTCACCGGCCGGAAGCGGCCGAGCGTGGCGCCCACGATAGCGTCGAGCGGGGCCTCGCCATCCGCCTCCCGCGATCGGGTGAAGTCGACGATCAGAAGCGCATCGTTCACGATCACGCCCGCCAGACCGATCACGCCGAACAGAGACAGGATCGTCAGGTTCAACCCCAGCAACGCGTGACCGATCAAGGCCCCGACGAAGCCGAACGGGATCACGCCGAGCACGATCAGCGGGCGGAAATACGACCCGAAGGCCAGCGACAGCAGCGCATAGATCGCAAACAGCGCCAACGAGAAGTTGAGCGCCAGCGCGGGTAGAAACCGGCCCTGCTCCTCCTGCTCGCCACCGGCGCTGACGCGGAGGCTGGGATGATCCTCGCGCAGTTGCGGCACGACCTCGGCCATCAGATAGGCGGTCTCCTCTCCTCCGGTCGTCACCGCTTCGTTCACATCCGCCAGCAAGGTCGTGACGGACCGGCCGTCGATGCGGGTGATCGCCGTCGGGGCCGGCTGGAAGGCGAGGTCGGCGAGGACCGGCAGGGGGACCATGCCCTGCGCGGTGGGAATGCGCAGTTTCTGCAGGTCGGCCACGGAATCCCGCTGATCCTGTGGCAGACGAAGGCGGATGTCGACCTCTTCGCGATCGCGGGCGAACTGGTCCACGCGTATGCCGTAGAAGGCGCCGCGCACCTCGCGCGCAACCTCTTCGAGCGTGACGCCGAAGACGCGCGCGGCGGGACGCAGGTCGATCGTGATCTCCTGCGCGGCGCTGACGGAGTCGTCGCGGATGTCGAACGTGCCCGGCCGGTCTGCCAGAGCCTCGCGCAGTTTCCTCGTTGCCGCGTCGCGTGCCGCCTCCGTATCGGCGGCCACTTCCAGATTAACCGCCGCGCCGACGCCGACGATCGAGGAGGAGAATATGACCTCCTTCGCGCCAGGCACCTCTCCGACCTCGTCGCGCCAGACCTGCTTGAACCTCTCGGCGGCCGTGTCACGGGTCGCCGCATCCATGAGCTTGACCTCGATCTGTGCGGTGGAAGCCGGGTTCACGCCGCTCGACCCGTCCGGATCGCCGCCGCGCGCGGAAAACCCGATGGAGATGGCTGTCTGTTGCAGCAGCCCCTCCTCGCCGATGGCCTCGGCCGCCCGTTCGGCCGCGACCACGAAGTCGACCGCCCGCGCACGCGTCTCGATCTCGGACGTGCCCTCGGGCAGGTTGAGCTGTGCGGTAACGAAGTTCCCTTCGATGGCCGGAAAGAAGACGAAGCGCACGATCCCGCCGGTCAGCAATCCGAGACCCGCCAGCGCCACCGCAAGACAGACCGCGATGGCGAAGACGGGATGGCGGACGGAACCGGTGACGACGCGGCGGATCGGCCCCTCACGGAACCGGTCGAACCAGCGATCGACGTGACCGCGCACGAAATTGGCCGGACGCCGGGGCGACCACCGGCGCGGCGGGTGCAGGCGGATCCTGCTGAGGTGGCGCGGCAGGACGAAATAGCTCTCGATCAGCGACGCGGTCAGGACGAAGATGACGACCGAAGCGATCGGCGCGATGAAGCTGCCCGACGATCCGGGCAGGAACAGAAGCGGCACGAAGGCGCAGATCGTCGTCGACACGGCAAAGAAGACGGGGCGCCAGACGCGGATCACCGCCCGCTCCGCCGCACCGTCGGGCTCTCCCGTCTCAAGCTCCGCGAACGTGTTCTCGCCCACCACGATCGCGTCGTCGACCACGATGCCGAGCGCGAGAATGAAGCCGAAGAGCGAGAGTTGATTGATGGTCGTCCCGAACAGGAGCATCGGCGCGAAGGCCCCGATGAAGGCGACGACGACGCCGATGGCCACCCAGGCCGCAACCCGAAGGTCGAGAAACAGCATCAGGACCGCGAGGATCAGCGTGACGCCGATGGCGCCGTTCTTCATCAGCAGGTTGATACGTCCGCGCAGGGAATCCGCCTCGTTGCGCCAGATCGTCACCTCCACGCCGGGCGGCAGGCGGGGGCGCAATTCCGCCTCGAGATATTCGATCGCCGTATCCGCGACCGACAGCACTTCCTCCGAGCCGGCGCGATTGGCCGAGATGAACACGGCCGGCTCTCCGGAGACGCTGGCCGTGATGTCGGTTTCCGCCAGCACCTCCTGGATCCGGGCCACATCGCCCAGCGTGACCTGCGCCCCGCTGTCGGAGGTGAAGAGAATCTTGTCGCGCAACTCATCCGCGGACTCGGCCTCGCCCACCGTGCGGATCTGGATGTCGCTCTCTCCGGTGTCGATGGCGCCGCCGGAGAGGTCGAGGCTCTGCGCGGCGATGCGCTCGCCCAGCTCCGCAAGCCCGATCCCGTAGGCCTGCAGGGTCGAGCGGTCGACCGCGATCTCGATCAGGTCGACCGGCACGCCTGACAGGATCACCTGACTGATCTCCGGCTTGGCCGTCATCTCGTCGCGCGCGATCTGCGCGAGGTTCTTGAGCGTCTCGACCGGCACATCGCCGTGGAGGACGAATTGGACGGCCAGTTCGTCCGGATCCCTTTCGGCCACTCGCGGGCTTTCGGCGGCGTCCGGGAAGGTCGTGATGCGGGCGATCTCCGTCTCGATCTCGTCCTTCACCCTGCGCACATCGGCCCCGCGGGTGAGATCGGCGGTGACGACGCCGACGCCGGATTGCGCGCGCCCCGTCAGCTTCCGCACTCCTTCGAGCCCCTGCAGCCGCTCCTCAATCGGCACGAGGATCGCATCCGCGACCTCGGTCGGCGTGGCGCCGGGATAGGCGACGGTGACGGTGACGGCGCCGGTCGTGATCTCGGGAAAGGTACGAATGGTCACTGTCAACGCGGATGCGAGGCCCGCCGCGACGAGGGCCGCCATCAGGAGATTGGCCGCGACCGGGCTGCGCAGGAACAGGCGGATCAGCGCGGTCACGACCCGTCTCCCCCGTCCTGCGGGCCGGCCTGGTCGTCCTGCCGCGACGCGACGCGAACCGGCACCCCGTCCGCCACGCCCGACAGGTCGCTGGTCATCACCAGCGCGCCAGCTTGGAGCGTGTTTCCGCCTTCGAGGATGGCCCGCGTCTCGGTCCGCTGGATCACCACGACGTCCCTGCGGCGCAGAACATGGCGTTGCTCGGGCGCATCTTCGCCTGACGAGGGTTCGTCCCGCCCGTCATCGGGCATCGGCACGACCTCCCAGACGACATCGCCGCCCTTGACCGCACGGACCGGTATGGACAGCACGTTGCCGCGCACGAGGCTCACCGGAAGCTCCAGCTCGACCAGTTCATTCACCCGGAGCGGGCGCGCATCGTTGCGCGGCTCGAACGGGCGCGGAATGCGCACGATCAGGGGAATCGTCCGGGTATCGGGATCGACCGCAGGCCCGGTTCGGGTGACGACGCCGTAGGCCAACGGCGCCTCCCGCTCCGGACCCGTCGTCGCATTCGTCGCGCCAACGGCGACGCGACCGCCGATGGCGAGCGTCGCGTCCCCGAGGATACCGAGATCGGCGGGCGTGAGGCCCAGTTCCACTTCGACGGCCTCGGACGCGACGAGCCGACCCAGGGACTGGCCCGGCGTGGCGATCGCACCGACATCCGCGTCATCCGCGAGGACCAGCGCATCGAACGGCGCGACGACGACGGAATCGGAAAGCCGGGTTCGGGCGGTGACGAGCTCGGCGCGCGCCGATGTCAGGTCGGCCTCGGCCGAGGCGACCGCGACGATGGCCTGCTGCAGTTGTGCCTCCGAGGCGAATTCGCGCGCTTCCAACTGCTCCTGACGGTCGCGCTCGACCCGGGCCTCGGCGAGTGCGGCTTCGGCGCGGGCGACATCCGCCTCCGCCCGTGCGACCGCCGCGCGAAGCTGGCGCGTCTCCAGCCGCACCAGAACCTCCCCCGCTTCCACAAAATTGCCACGCCGGAAGGATGGTGACACCTCTTCGATGCGACCATCGAATTCGGTGGCGACCTGAATTTCTGCGAGCGGGCGAATGAAGCCGGTCTGACGGATGGCGAGCCGGTCCGCCGCCACGGCCCGCGCCGCGTTCACGAGTGGCGGAGGTGGCGGAGAAACCTCGGGGGGAGAGCCCCTAAAGGTGAGCCAGGCCAGAATCGCGGCGCCGACCAGCAGCACGCCGAGCGTGGCGAGGATCCAGCTCCAGTTGCGCCCGGACCCCGTGTCGGATTTGTTTCCGTGCCCTGCGGTACGGCCCGGTCGCGGCGGCAGGATCGGCCCCTCCGGCTCCCCGATGCGCGGTCCCGGCGGAACCGGAGGGCCTTCGGGAGGCGGAGAGAGCGGCGTCGGATCCTCACGCGGCGGGACCGGCGGCCCCTCGTAGGACCTCCCGTCGGCACTCGAGGTCCGCGCCGGTGCGCGGTTGGGGCCCGTACCGTCAGCCACCGTCGCGCGGAACGATGACGGAGCCGTCGAGCGGATCGATCGAGATGCGGTTCATGTCGACGCGCATCCGCTCCTCCTCGCCGATGCCGATCGCTTCGAGCGAGATCAGTCCCCCGTCCGCCGCGTAGACGAGCGTGCGGGCATCGGCCCCGTCGAGCGCGACGAGAACGTCGACGACCTCGCCCAGCTCGGTCCCTTGATCGTCGCGCACCGGACGGCCGATCAGATCGGCGACGGAGATGAGGTCCGCGGTCAGGTCAATCCGCTCCTGGCCTGCGGGGGGGGCGCTCGGCTCGGTCGTGGCGGCGGTAGGCTCCGGCGTCGTGTCTTCCTGAAGCGGCTGAGCGGCGGGCTCCTCGGCGGGAAGCACGACGACTTCGCCCGGCAGGTCGGCCTCCTCCGGCTCGGGGGCGGGTTGGTCCGGCCCGGGGGCGGGTTGATCCGGCTCGTAGACGAAGACCTCGGTATCGGCGGGTGCCGTCGGCTCCGGCGTGTCCGAAGCGGGGTTCACCGGCACGGTCCGGACATCGGCATCCGTCGCCTCCTGAAGGACGGTGTCGCCGGCATCGGTCAGATCCGACTGCTCGGGGACGACATTCCGGGTAGGCCCGTCGTCGGTCGCCGCGACGCGTTCGGCGAAGTCGTCGGCCGGCTCCTCCGCATCGGTGGTGCCGACCCCATCACCGGGTGCCGCGATCTCCTCCAGCATCTCCCCGAGGCCCGGCGGCAGCATGACCTGATCGATCCCGTGGATCACCGCCCCATCCGCCTGAATATCGCCAACCCGCACGCGGGCTTCGGTCACGGCACGGGCGGCAAGTGCGGCATCGGCGGCTGTGAGATCGTCCGGCGGCGCAAGGCGCAGCGTCAGGGCGCCGGTCGTGAAGGTCACGACGATGCGCGTATCGCCGACGATCGGCTTCATTTCGACCGGCAGGTTGTTGGAGGCATAGGACCCCGACGGCACGATGTGAACCGCGACGATCGCGTTGCGCACCTCGGCGGCCGCCGGATCGAACAGACGCTCCCGCAGGTCGGCAGGCAGGCGGCGGAACGCTTCGTCGGTCGGGGCGAAGACGGTCACGCCGGTCATGTCATTCACCGTATCGGCGAGAGGCGCAGCATTCAGGGCCTCGGAGAACGTGCCGAAACGGCTGTCCGACGACAGCGTGTCGATGAGCGAAGCGGCCGATGCGGGAAGTGCCGCGACTGCAAGGAGGATGCTCGCGAATGCAGTCGAGAAAGGTCTTGGCATGTCGTCTCCGATCGGGTTTGCAAACGCATGGGCAACGAGCCTCCGCAATGCAAGGTTCCTGGGTGCGGCGAATGGCGCAGGGTGCGTTCGGCGTTGCGTGCGGCTGTGTGGCCGAAGGCGCAGCAGTCTCGCCTTTGGGGGCGCAAATCGGGCGCCCCTTCAGGCGGAAAGCCTCGGAGCGGGTCCGGGCGGCAGGATGCTTGTCAAACCTCTGCGGCGGCACAGACCTGTCGCCTATCAGGTCGGTTCAGTGAAAATCGCGGGATTTCGGAATGACCTGGACGTCGCGGGGGTGCCGCCGTTCCGGCAGGGGATGCTTCACATGGTCGGCTCGGGCCAGATCGGAGGACAACCCATCCTCGCCAAGCCGCAGGAGCGCGTCGTTGCGGTCGATTACCTCGTGGGCGACGACATGGATGACGGCGTCGTCGAACTGTACGTGGCCGTGTACCGCCATCAGGCGCGAGGCCATGATCGCCCGCCGGTAGCGTTGGAACAGATCGGGCCAGATCACGACGTTGATCACTCCTGCCTCGTCCTCGAGCGTGGTGAAGCAGACACCCTTGGCGCTGCCGGGCTTCTGACGGATCAGGACAAGGCCCGCGACCGACACTTTCTGATTGAAGCGCAGCGACCGCAGCCGATCCGAGCGGGTATAGCCGCCGCGATCCATCGCGCGGCGCATGAAGGACATCGGATGCGCCTTCAGCGACAGCCGCGCGGTCTGGTAATCGGCGACGACATGCTCGTTCATCGGCATTTCGGGGAGCGTATGCTTCGGCTCGGTTCCGACATCCGGCGCGTCGCCATGGGTGAAGAGCGGGAGGGCGGGCGCAGACCGGATTGCCTTGGCATCCCACAAGGCCTGCCGCCGATCCTGTCCGGCGGAACGGAACGCGTCGGCGGCGGCGAGGATCTCGATCGCACGCTTGGACAGGCCGGTGCGGCGGCGCAGATCCTCCACACCGGAAAAAGGCGCATCGCGTGCGGCGACCAGACGTCCGAGTTCCTCTTTCCCAAGACCCGAAAGCTGCCGAAACCCCAGCCGCAGCGCAAAGAGCTTCGGCGCCACAGGCTCCAGCGTGCAGTCCCATTCGCTGTAATTCACGTCGACGGCCCGGACCTCGACGGCCGATTTGCGCGCCATGTCGACGATCTGCGCAGGCGCGTAGAACCCCATGGGCTGAGAATTCAGGAGCGCACAGGCGAAGATTGCCGGGTGGTGGCATTTCAGCCAACTCGACACGTAGACCAGATGTGCGAAGGAGGCCGCGTGGCTTTCGGGAAAGCCGTATTCGCCGAACCCCTCGATCTGGCTGAAGCAGCGCGTGGCGAAGTCGCGGTCGTAGCCGCGCGCGACCATACGTTCGACCATGCGGGCCTTGTGGTCGGACACCTTCCCCTTGGCGCGGAACGTGGCCATGGCGCGGCGCAACTCGTTGGCCTCCGCGCCGGAGAACTCGGCCGCGACGATGGCGATCTTCATCGCCTGCTCCTGAAAGATCGGCACGCCGAGCGTCCGCTCGAGGATGTTTCGCAATTCGTCGGGATCGTGCTTGGGGCCGGGCTTGGGGTAGTCGACCACCTCGCCGCCCCGCCGCCGCTTGAGATAGGGGTGGACCATGTCGCCCTGGATCGGGCCGGGCCGGACGATGGCGACCTGGATCACGAGGTCATAGAACCGCGCGGGCTTCAGCTTGGGCAGCATCGCCATCTGCGCCCGGCTCTCGACCTGAAAAACGCCGAGGCTGTCGCCGCGCTGGAGCATTGCATAGGTCGCACGGTCGCCGCGCGGGATGCGGGCGAGGGTCATCTCCTGCCCGTAATGCCGCTTGAGCAGGCCGAAGCACTTGGCGATGCAGGTCAGCATCCCGAGCGCGAGAACGTCCATCTTGAAGATACCGAGCGCGTCGATATCGTCCTTGTCCCATTCGATGAAGCTGCGATCGGGCATGGCGCCGTTGCCGATGGGCACGGTGCGGGTCAGCGGATGCTTCGTGATGACGAAGCCGCCGACATGCTGCGACAGGTGCCGGGGCATTCCGATCAGCTGATCGGTGAGTTGCAGGACGAGGCGCACCAGCGGGTCGCCCAGGTTCACGCCCGTATCCTCGGGGTGCATGTCCTTCGTCGAGCCCCCCCACGACCCCCAGGTCGTGCGGCCAAGCGCGGTCGTCACGTCCTCGGGCAGGCCCATGACCTTGCCCACCTCGCGCACCGCCATGCGGGGGCGGTAGTGGATCACCGTCGCGGCGAGGCCGGCATGGGTGCGGCCGTAGCGGGAATAGATGTGCTGGATCACCTCCTCGCGACGTTCATGCTCGAAATCGACGTCGATATCGGGCGGCTCGTTGCGCTCGTCGGACAGGAACCGCTCGAACAGGACCTCGTGGCGGGCCGGATCGACCGAGGTGATCCACAGGCAGTAGCAAACGACCGAATTCGCGGCGGAGCCCCTTCCCTGGCACAGGATCCCCTGCGACCGCCCATAGGCCACGATCTCCTGGATGGTGATGAAGTAGCGGGCGAGTTCCTTGCGCGCGATAAAGGCCAGCTCCATCTCGATTGCATCGCGGATCTTCTGCGGCACCCCGTCGGGATAGCGGCGCGCGGCGCCCTCCTCGGTCAGGATGCGCAGATGCGCGTCCGGGGTGCGGCCGGAGGGTACGTCATCCTCTGGGTACTCGTATTTCAGCTCGTCGAGCGAAAAGTCCAGCCGGTCCGCGATCGCCACGCTCTCCCGGATCGCGTGGGGCCAGCGCGCGAAGAGGCGGATCATCTCCTGCGGCGGCTTCAGATACCGCTCCGCATTGGCATGAAGGAGGAATCCGGCCGCATCCATCCGCACCCCCTCCCGAATGCAGGTCATCACGTCCTGCAGCGGGCGGCGATCGGCGGCGTGGTAATGCACGTCGTTGGTCGCCACGAGGCGCAGCCCGTGCCACCGCGCCATGCGGTCGAGCCGCTCGATCCGGGCGTGATCGTCGCCGCGATAGAGATGCGCCGCCGCGATATGGGTGAGCCGCGGCAGCGCGCGGACGAGGCGCGGCAGATCGGCCTCGAACGCATCGACCCCGTCGGGCGGGACGGCGATCAGGATGCTGCCCTCCTGATGCGCGGCGAGGTCGGCGAGCGTGAGGTCGCAGCGCCCCTTCTGCTGCCACGCGCCGTCGGGGCCGGTCATCCGCCCCTTCGAGATCAGCGCGCAGAGGTTGCCATAAGCCTCCCGGTCCTTCGGATAGGCGAGAAATTCCGCCCCGCAGGTCAGCACGATCCGCGTGCCGATCAGGGGGCGCATCTTCGCGGTACGCGCCGCGACATGCAGCCGCACGATGCCGGCCATCGAATTGCGGTCGGCCACGCCCAGCCGATCGTAGCCCATGCCCTGCGCCGCCACGACCAGATCGACCGGATCGGACGCGCCGTGCAGGAACGAGAAACAGGTCGTCAGCCCAAGCTCGACGAAGGGCGCGCGGGGGTTCGGGTCGAACGCCTCCGCCCGCTCCAGCATGCGCTTGCCCGGCATCGGCGGGATGTCGGGCATGTCAGGCGAACATCCCGTGCAGGAACCATTCCGGGTCGCCGCCGCGCCCGTCGCTCACCAGCCCCTCGCGGAACAGCCAGTAGCGCGCGCCCTCCTCGACCTCGACCTTGTAATAGTCGCGCATCCGCGTGCCGGGCCGGGCGCGCCACCATTCGGGCGCGATGCGCTCGGGCCCCTGATGGCGGCGGATGAGATAGGGCTTGCGCCGCCATTCGAACCGCACGGGCGGCCCCTCGGGCACGGCATAGAGCACCTTGATCCGCTCGGGGTGACGCAGCAGGCGGACCGGCCGGTCGCGCCGGGGCGCCACCATGCCGCCGCCGCCGAGGCCCCCGGGGGCGAGCAGATCGGCCCGGCGTCCCTTGAGGGCATCGATGGCAGGGGTCCAGCCTTCGGCCCGCTCGGGAAGGTGGCTCTCCTGCGGGTCGGGCAGCTGTACCGCATCGCGCCCGAGCCGGGCCGCGAGCCGGTCGATCAGCGTGGCCACCGCGACCTCCGCGTCGATCCCGCCATCGAGCCGCACTTGCGCGGCGGCGAGCGGTTCGGGACGCAGCGCCTCGGCGGCCAGCATGTCGAAGCCGAAGCCGGCATCGAGCTCCTCGAAGTGCCGCGCCGTCAGGCGGATCAGGTGGGCCGGATCGCGGTTGGCCTGTGCGCAACCGACCTCGATCCGGGTGGCATGGCCGTCAGCGCGAAACAGCTCCAGCCGCAGACCGCGCAGCCCCTGCCCGGCTGCCGCGAGATCGGCACAGAGCGCGCCGAGCGCCTCGGGCAGAAGGGGCTGCGGATCCATCACCGGCTCGGCCAGACGGCGGATCGTCCGAAACCGGCGCGCGGGCGCGGGGCTGACGACCGGCTCCGGCAGGGTGCCCAGCATCTGGTCGAGCCGGCGCAGCGGCGTCGTCAGCGCCTTGCCGTCGCGGCCGAAGCGGCGCTCCAGCGTGGCACGGGGGATGAGCATCAGGTCACCCACTCGCTTCAGTCCGAGCCGGCGCAGCACGAGACGCGTTTCCCCGTCGAGCCGCAACGCGCCGACCGGCAGCATCGCAAGCCGCGCCCGGAGCGCATCGCCGCCGCAGATCTCGCGCCCGTCGCCGAACCGCGCCAGCGCCCAGGCGGCCCCGTGGGTCGGCGCGACGGCAAGCCGGACCTCCTGCCCCAGATCGGCCAGCCGCGCGGCCATGTCGGCTAGCATCGCATCCTCTCCACCCCAGAGATGATCCGATCCGGTCGTGTCGAGCACCAGCCCGTCCGCCCCGTCGGCGGCCGACCACGGGCACCACCGGCGCACCCAATGCACCAGACGGCGCAAGGCCTCGGCGTCGCCGGCGAGATCGGCGGGGGCGACCTGCAATTCGGGACAGATCGCCCGGGCATCGACCACGCGCGCGCCGGGCATCGCGCCGGCCGCCTGCGCCGCATCGTTGGCGGCATGGATCACCGAGCCATGCGTCCCCTCCACCGCCAGAACGAGCGGCGCGTCGGGGTCCGGTCCGGTTTCAGCCGTCTCCCACGGCGCGAGTTCTTGGCGCGGGGCCTTCGCCTGCGCCCTCTCCCACAGCGCCATCGGAAAGCGGGGCAGCCAGAGAGACACGATGCGCCGCCCGGTCATGGCTGGCCACCCATGTGCCGGGCGGCCGGTCGCGCGCCCGGAACAATTCCGCCCGCCAACGCGCCCGTCCCGGCGCACGGATGTCGAAGGTGTTGGCAGTCGAGGGCTCCGGCATCACGCGCCAGCGATTCGGCGCCACCGACAATGCCGCGTCGCCATCCATCCGCAACAGCCAGAGCGGCACGCCCGAGCGGCGCGACCGCAGCGCGAGCCGTTTGGTGGCGGTAAAGTCGAGCACCTTGGGATTGCCCCAGATCTCGCCCACGACGGCGGATATCGCGGCACATTCCAGTCCCTCCTCCATCGCCCAGAGCGCCTCGCCCGCATTGCGCGCGGCGATCCGCAGGATGGGCATACGCAAACCCGTTTCGCCGATCCCCCGAAGGCAGGGCAGCCCGCCCTCCTGCGCCGCGCGGCCATCCTGCACCCACAGGATCGGCCCTCCGGGACGCGCCGACTTCGCCACCGCGGCGTCGATCTGGGCTAGGACCAGACCGGTCCCCGCCCCGTCCCGCGCATTCGAGAACGTTTCGGTAAAGGCGAAAGCGGTCGGTTCCGTCATGCGGCGGACCTTCGAAGAATCACTACATGTTCACATAATGTTCTATTACCGAGGGGGCTCTTGTCGAGTCCCCTTCTCGCCTGATTACTCCGTCAGGCACTCTGACAGGGAATTCGCGATGTTGCGCAACAGCATGGGATAGAGTTCCGGCCCCGGCTTCAGCGTCGCACCCAGCGGGTCGAGCGTGCCGAGCCGGATGTTCCCCTCCTCGGCCAGCAGGGTCGCGAGGCGCGATTCGAACTGAGGCTCCCCGAAGACGCAGACCACATCGCCGGCCGCGATCCGCGTCTGGATCGCTTCGATCCGCGCGGCCGAGGGTGGCGCGGCCTCGCTTTCGACGATGGCCCCGGCGGACGGGATGTCGAAGCGGGCTTCGAATGGTGCATAGGCATCATGATAGACCACGAAACCGCGCCCCCGCACGGGAGCGAGCTGCTCCTGGACCTCCCGGATGAGCGTGTCGAGCTTGGCGGCCGCCGCCGCCGCGTTCGTTTCGTAGACGATGGCGTTGAGCGGGTCGGCCTCCGACAGCGTTTCCGCAATGACGTTCAGCCAAGCCTTGCCAACCACCGGGTCGAGCCAGGCATGCTCCGCCCCATGATCGTGCTCCTGCTCGTGATCGTGCTCATCTTCATGCGCTTCGTGATCCGGGTCCGCCTCGGCCGCTCCACGACCCTGACTGCTGGCCTGCTCCGTCTCGGGGCGATCAAGGAGCGCCACCGAAATCGCATCCTCCGCGAGCGTATCGACGACGCCCCCGAGCCACGGCGCCAGAGCCTCACCGGACCAGATGACCACATCGGCGGATTCAAGTACGCGCGCCCCGGACGGCCGCAGGGTATGGTCATGTGGCGACAGGCCGGGCGGAAGCATCAGCACCGGCGCGCCCACCCCCTCCATCACAGCGGCGGTGAGCGAGTGGACCGGTCCGATATCCGTGACGACGGCGACATCGGCCCGGGCGGAGGACGCCCCGGCCACGAGGACCGTCATCAGGCTGAACAAGCGGAAAAACGACATCGGACCCCCCTCATATCTGCACGGCTTGTTATTCGTTATAGTATAACATATCAACTCCTCCATGGTACCGATCGGCTTCGAACGTCATGACCACGCGGATTGCGTGGAAGCCGCAATCGCCGCGGCGGATGCCCGGTGTACGGAGAATGGCCTTCGGCTGACTCCAATCCGCCGCCGCGTGCTCGAGATCCTGCTGAGCCGGCACTGCGCGATCGGGGCGTATGACATTTTGGACATCCTGAAGTCCGACGGCGTGAAGGCGCAGCCGCCACTGGTGTACCGGGCCCTCGATTTCCTGACGGGGCATGGCTTTGCGCATCGTGTGGAGCGCCTGAACGCCTTCGTCGCCTGTGCCGTTCCCGGACAGCGACATGCGCCCGTCCTGCTGATTTGCCGGACCTGCGCCCGCGTCGCGGAGACCCATGCCGAAGACGACACCGCCCTCGGCCGCGCCACCCGCGACAGCGGATTCGTCGTCGAACGCGCCGTCATGGAAGCGGAAGGCCTCTGCCCGACCTGTCAGGAAAACGCGACTTGAGCCTGCTTACGATCGAAGGCCTCGACGTGCGATATGATGGCCGGCGCGTCCTGCACGATGTCGACCTGTCAATCGATTCCGGCGAAATCATCACCGTCGTCGGGCCGAACGGCTCGGGCAAGTCGACCTTGCTGCGTACGGTGATCGGGGCGGTTCGCCCCTCGGGCGGCCGGATCATCCATCGGCCGGGCCTTCGGATCGGTTACGTTCCGCAGAAGCTGCCGGTGGACCGGAGCTTGCCGATGACGGTCCGCAGGTTCATGGCCCTTCCCGACGCTGCGCCGAAGGCGGCGGTCGAGGCCGCGCTGGCGCGTGCCGATGTCGCGGAAATCGCCTCCTCACAACTCGCGACCCTGTCGGGCGGCCAGATGCAGCGTGTTCTCCTCGCGCGGGCGCTTCTGAACGATCCTCACCTCCTGATCCTGGACGAACCGACGCAGGGTCTCGACCAGCCGGGCACCGCCAGCTTCTATCAGCGGATCGCCGCCATCCGCGCGGAGACGGGCTGCGCCGTCCTGATGGTGAGCCATGACTTGCACGTCGTCATGGCGGCCTCGGACCGGGTAATCTGCCTCAACGGTCATGTCTGCTGCGACGGGCGGCCGGAATATGTCGCGTCGGCCCCGGCCTACCGCGCCTTGTTCGGAAGCGGCACGCAGGGCGCGCTCGCCCTCTATCGGCACGAACATACACACCGCCACGACGAGGCCGCCGAGTGATCCTGTTCGACAGTCTCGTCATGCGCGCGGCGGCGGCCGGACTGGGCGTTGCGCTTGTCGCCGGGCCGCTCGGCTGCTTCGTCGTCTGGAGGCGGATGGCCTATTTCAGCGACGCCACGGCCCATGCCTCGATTCTGGGCGTCGCGCTGGCGCTGGTTCTGGACGTGCCCGTCTTCGGGGGCGTCCTCGTCGTCGCGTTCGCGGCGGCACTGGCGCTGTGGGCGTTCGGGGCGCGAAGTCTGGGACAGGATACCGGCCTCGGCGTGATGGCGCATTCGACGCTGGCCTTCGGGCTGGTGGCGGTCTCGTTCCTGCCCTCGGTGCGGATCGACATCTCGGCCTATCTTTTCGGTGATATCCTCGCGGTGCGGGAACGCGATCTCGCGCTGATCTGGGGGGGCGGGGCGATCGTTCTGGCCCTGCTCGCCTGGCGCTGGTCGCGGCTTCTGATCGCGACGCTCGGGGCGGACATGGCCCATGCCGCAGGCGTCAATCCCCGCCGGGAGGAATTGTTGCTGACGGTTGCGCTGGCGATTCTGGTGGCGGCCGCAATCAAGGTCGTGGGCGCTTTGCTGGTCGGTGCGCTCCTGGTCATTCCCGCCGCGACGGCGCGCGGGCTGACGCGAACGCCGGAGGCAATGGCCGCCACTGCGGCGCTGATCGGCGGCGCATCGGCTCTGGGCGGGATCTGGATGTCGTGGGAGTTCGACACGCCGACGGGACCCAGCATCGTCTGCTGGACAGCGCTGGCCTTCGTCCTGTCGCAGCTTCGCGGCGTCATTCGCTGACGACACGATCCGGGTATGGGGGCGACCGTCGCCGCCCCCTGTTCTCGGTTACTCGTACCAAGGGCCCATACGCACCTCGACGGCCTCGTCGACCATTTCGGCAAAGGCCTGCGGATCTTGCGTGCCCCCGTCCCGGCCACGGTAATGATAAGGGTAGACGTAGGTCGGCGCGAACGCGTTGACCGCGTCGGCGGCGGCTTCGGCATCCATCGTGAACGGCAGGTTCATGCTTACGAAAGCAAGGTCGACCCCCTCCAGCGCGCGCATTTCGGGAATGTCCTCGGTGTCGCCCGAGACGTAGACCGTAAAGCCGTCGAGCCCGATCACGTAGCCGTTGTCCCGCCCTTCGGGATGGAAGTCGAGCCGCCCCTCGGTGATGTTGTAGGCGGGAACCGCATCGACCAGGACGCCGATCAACGTGCCGCTTTCGCCGTTGGCCAATGCGGTTGCGTTCGCCGCCAGCCCCTCGGGCAGCATTCCGGCAACGGCCGGGTTCACGATCATCGGCACGTCGCCTGCAACCTCCTCGAGCAGCGCCGGATCGTAGTGGTCGCCATGCTCGTGGGTGACGAGGATCGCATCGGGCCGGGGAAGCCCTTCATAGGCGGAAAGCTCGCCCATCGGATCGACCCAGAACGTGCCGGCCGGCGTTTCCATGACGAAGGAGGCGTGGCTGACCGGATGCACAGTCACCGGCCCGGCGGGCGTCTCGAAGACGTCGCCGTCATGCGCCGCGGCGCGCGCACCGTAGGGCAGGATCGTCAGACCGGCCGCGCCGGCGAGGGAATGCTTCATGAGTGTGCGACGTGTGAACATGGCGGTGATTCCTATACTTCGTGGCTGAAGATGAGTTTCGGGCCCGTTGCGCTACCAACGCTGATGGACATGCGGCGCGATCAGCCGGTCGTAGACGTCGCGCGCAGCCTCCATCACCTCGTCGGACAGGGCGGGCAGCGCGGCAGCCTCGGCATTCGCGACGGCCTGATCGGCATTCTTGGCGCCGGGGATGACGGTGGCGACCGACCGCTCCATGAGGATCCAGCGCAGGGCGAACTGCGCCATCGTCGCGTTCTCCGGCACAAGCGGGCGCAGGGCCTCGACTGCCTCGAGCCCGGTTTCGTAGGGCACGCCGGCAAAGGTCTCGCCCACGTCGAAGGCTTCGCCGGCGCGGTTGAAGCTGCGGTGGTCGTCGGCCTCGAAACTGGTGGTGCGGGTCATCTTGCCGGTCAGCAGGCCCGAAGCCAGCGGCACGCGCACGATGATGCCGACACCCTTGTCGGCCGCCCGAGGCAGCAGCAGGTCCGCCGGGCGCTGACGGAACAGGTTGTAGATCACCTGCACCGAGACGACGCCGGGCCACTCGATCGCCTTCAGCCCCTCCTCGACCTTCTCGACCGACACGCCGTATTGCGCGATCTTGCCCTTGGCCTTCAGGTCGTCGAGCGCCCCGAACACCTCCGGGTCGTAGAGGACGGCTTGCGGCGGGCAGTGCAGTTGCACGAGGTCGAGCCGGTCGGTGCGCAGGTTGGCGAGACTGCGGTCGACGAACGCCTCCATATTCGCGGCGTTGTAGCCCTCGGCCACGTGAGGATCGAGCCGGCGGCCCAGTTTCGTCGCCACGATCGGCCGCTCTCCGCCGCGCGCCTCAAGCACCTCCGCAATGATCCGCTCCGAGCGGCCGTCGCCGTAGACATCGGCCGTGTCGATGAAGTCGACCCCGGCATCGAGTGCGGCATGGAGGGCCGCCTTGGCGTCGGCCTCCTCGACATGCCCCCAGGTGCCGCCGATGGCCCAGGCGCCGAAACCGACCCGGGAGACCGACCAGCCGGCGCGGGCAAAGGACCCGGCGGAGCGGGCATCGGATTGCTGTGTCACGCTCATGGTTCGGTCTCCGTTCGGGGTCAGTAGGCCAGCGCGGCTGGTTCGTGTTTGAGGAGGACGGGGACGACAAGATCCTCCTCGTCCTCGAAATGACGCAGAAGCATCGGATTGCTGCGGCCGAGAACCGCCTGCAGCGCACCGACATGGTCGCGCAACGCATTGCCGTCCGACGGCTCCCGCAGGACGGCGTTGGCCTTGTCCGTCAGTTCGTGCAGCAAACCGTCGAGAGCGTGATGATCGGCTTCGAGGATTTCGAGCCCTTTGGCAAAGACGGGATCCGTCCGCTCAAGGACCGGGAAATAATGCGTGTCTTCGATCGTGTGGTGACCGTGCAATTCGTTCACCAGAAGCCCGCCGTGCCGCGCGAGCGAGTGACGGTAGGCCGCCGGATCGGCGCCATCGAGCGCAGCCTGCCCGTCGGCCTCCAGCCGGTCCAGCAGGTGGCGGAACGACATGTGCTTGTCGAGCCAGAACGTGATCAGGTTGCGAAACGGCCCCGCCTCCGACCAGCCAGTGCGGGGATATTCCTCCGCAAGCGCACGCAGCGCATCGGGAAGTCCCTGACGTTTCGTGAGGTCGAGGTCGGTCATCAGGTCCTCCACGGCAAATCCTGTACGAAGACGAAGAGGTGGCGTGAATGGCCGCCGCGGACGAGGTCCGCCTTCGCACATCTGTTGTTGGCAGACGCACCGCAATCGCGGGCCGCCTGTTGGTCCCGCGAGGGGTGGAGCTTGAACACCTTGGGACCGGCTCGTCCAACTTGCGCAGCAATCTCCGCCGCAAATGGATCACTTGGATGCGTCATCGCTTCAGGCGGCGCGGGCGCGACACCTGCGCCGCCTAATCCGCCCCCTTGGAAGCCCGATGCGCCGCCAAACGGGGCGACGAGCGGGACAAGCGGAGCCGTCATCCCTATCCGCGTCAGGCGCCGCGCAGATGCTGCTCGAGGAACATCTGCAGGCCCAGCCAAGAGGCTTGATCGGCGTCGAGATCGTAATCGTCCGATCCGAAGACCGTGAAGCTGTGCCGCGCCCCGCCGTAGATATCCGCCTCGTGGGGGACGTCTGCGGCTTCGAGTTCCGTCAGGGTCTGCGCCAACTCTACGGGCCCCGAGACAGGATCGGCGGTGCCGTGGAAGAACGCGACCGGCGCGGTCGTGGCCGACCAATCCTGGCCTTCGGGGGTGCCGAGCCCGCCGTGGAAGCTGACGAAACCGGCGAGGTCCGCGCCCGCGCGCGCAGCCTCCAGAACGGCCGCACCGCCGAAGCAGTACCCGATCATCACCGCCGCGTCGGACGCGCCCGGGATCTCTGCGGCCTCCGACACCGCGCCCATGAGACGCGTACGGAACATTTCACGATCCTCATAGAGTTCGCCGGAAAACTGCCGGTTCTCCTCCATGGAGGTCGGACGGCGATCCGCCCCGTAGACGTCGATCGCGAAGGCCGTGTAGCCGAGCGCAGCCAGCATCTCAGCCCGGCGCATCTCGTACTCGGTCAGCCCGTCCCAGTCATGCACGATCAGGACGGTGCCGCGCGTCTCGGGGAGGTCGGAATTATAGGCGACGAAGCCTTCGAATTCGGTGCCGTCGACGGTGTAGCCATAGGGCTCGGCGACGATCTCGGCGGCGGCGGGCGCGGCGGCGAGGATAAGGGCGGCGGCGGCGAATTTCATGGGGTGAACCTCCTGCAATCGGGTGACAGGCGTGAACGTAGCGCAGCCGGGCGCGCATCCCAGTTTCGAGGCGAGCGCGCATTCCAACCCACCGCGTCGAGGCCCGGCAACCGGAAGCCGTCACGATGTCGCGGTGCGGAACAATCGCGCGGCAGCGGGGTTCAGCGGGTCGGACAAGGGAGGCGCAGCATGGACGTCACGATCACTGTGAATGGAACCGAGCGGAAGCTGGAACTCGATCCGAGGGTCACGCTTCTCGATGCGCTGCGTCACGAGCTGGGCCTCACCGGCACCAAGAAGGGGTGCGATCACGGCCAGTGCGGCGCCTGCACAATTCTGGTGAACGGGCGGCGCATCAATTCCTGTCTCGCGCTCGCCGCATCCCATGACGGCGACGAGATCACGACGATCGAGGGTCTGGGCACGCCCGAGAACATGCATCCCCTGCAGACCGCCTTCGTGACGCATGACGGTTACCAATGCGGCTACTGCACGCCCGGGCAGATCATGTCGGCCGAGGCGATGCTGCGCGAAGCGGCCGAGGGCTGGCCCTCCTACGTGTCCAAAACGCTCGACGCCGATCCTACCCTGACCGACGAGGAGATTGCGGAGCGGATGTCCGGCAATCTCTGCCGCTGCTCTGCCTACCCCCGGATCCGCGAGGCAATCGCCGCTGTTCGCGATGCCCGCAACGCAACGAAGGAGGCTGCGGAATGAGACCGTTCGATTATGCCCGCGCCGACACGACCAGCGATGCCGCCACGCGCGCGGCCGCAGGAGCGACGTTTCTGGCCGGCGGGACCAACCTTCTGGACCTGATGAAGCTGGAGGTCATGGCGCCCGAAGCGCTGGTGGACGTCACGCGCCTCGATCTGCACGAGGTCGAGGCGACGGATGAGAGTGGCCTGCGGATTGGTGCCCTCGTGACGAATTCGGACCTTGCGAACCACGCTACGGTTCGCGCGCATTATCCGGTGCTGTCGCGGGCATTGCTGTCGGGCGCGACGGTCCAGTTACGCAACAAGGCCACGACGGGCGGTAACCTGCTGCAGCGGACGCGGTGCCCCTATTTCTACGACACGGCAGCTGCTTGCAACAAACGCGACCCCGGAACGGGATGCGCGGCGATGGAGGGGCGCAATCGCATTCTCGCAGTGCTTGGCGCGTCGGATCATTGCATCGCCACGCATCCTTCGGACATGGCCGTCGCGATGCGCGCGCTCGGCGCACGGGTCGTGACCGAAGGCCCGGATGGCGGACGCGAGTTGGATCTGGGCGACCTCTACCGCCTGCCCGGCGATACGCCGAATATCGAGACCGTGCTATCGGACGGCGAGTTGATCACCGCCGTGATCCTGCCCCCGCCGCCGGCGGGCGCGCAATCCTATGTCAAGGTACGCGACCGGGCCTCCTACGCCTTTGCGCTGGTCTCCGTGGCAGGAGTCGTCGCCGTCGAGGACGGACGCATCACGTCCGCCAACCTCGCCTTCGGTGGCCTCGCGCCGATGCCATGGCGGAATGAAGCGGTCGAGACGGCCCTGATCGGAAAGGCACCGAGCACGGAGACCTTCGACGCCGCAGCGGACATTCTGCTGGCCGACGCCAAGGGCCATGGTGACAACGATTTCAAAATCCCCCTCGCACGCCGGACCCTGCGCCGGGCGCTGCGCGAGCTTTGCGAAAGGGCTGCGTGATGGATGATACTCCCCGTAATGCCGACTTCGACGTCGCGCTCACCATGGATGCGGCGCAGCCGCCCGTTCTGGACCGAACCGTGCAGGGGCTTCTCGGCACCGCCATGGACCGGCCCGACGGACCGCTGAAGGTCACCGGCACCGCACGTTATGCGGCCGAGGCCCTGCCCGAGAACCTCGTGACCGGGTTTCTGGTCCGGGCCACGATCACCAAGGGTCGCGTCATCGGGATGAAGGCCGAGGCCGTCGAGGCGATGCCTGGCGTGATCCGCGTGATGACGGGACACCCCCTCCTGCGGAATCCGGCGCAGGGTCAGGCCCATCAGGCGCCCGAGCAAATCCTGCCGAAGGTGGATTATTTCGGCCAGCCGGTTGCTCTGGTTGTCGCGGAGACCTTCGAGCAGGCGCGCCATGCGGCGCAGGCCCTCGTCGTTACCTATGAGGAGGAAGTTGCCGAGGTCGATCCGAACGCCGCCTCGCAGGTGGACAAGCCGAAGGCGAGCCAACTCGATCAAGGCGACCTCGAAGGGGCGATGCGGTCCTCTCCCGTCGCTATCGACACGACCTACACGACCGCCCCGCACAGTTCCGCACCGATGGAACCACATGCCTCCATCGCCGAATGGGTAGACGGGCGGCTGCAGCTTCGCGGCTCCTATCAGATGCTCAAGCACAACGTGGCCGAACTTGCCGATTCGCTTGGCGTGGACGAGGCCAGGGTCCGGATTCACGCGCCCTATGTCGGCGGCGGCTTCGGCTCCAAGCTCGGCATCGCGCCCGAGGCCGTGGCCGCCGCGCATGCCGCGCGGGAACTGGGCCGGCCGGTGCGCGTGGTGATGGCGCGCGATCAGGTCTTCGAGATGACCATGCGCCGCACCGAGACGACGCAGCGCATGCGGCTGGCCTGTGACGCCGATGGACTTATGACTGCGCTGGCGCATGAGGACCGTGTGTCCAACCTGCCGGGGGAGGCCTTCAGCGAGCCGACCGCGCAGGGCACGCATTTCCTCTATGGCGGCGCCAACCGGCGTTTCACCCATGAGGTGGCCCGGATTCACCGTCCCTGTGCCGGGTCGGTCCGCGCACCGGGAGAAGCGGTCGGGATGATCGCGCTTGAATGTGCCATGGACGAGTTGGCCGAGGCTGCCGACATCGATCCGGTCGAATTGCGCATCCGCAACATTCCCGACACCACTCCCGAAGGCGGGCAGCCGTATTCCGAACGGGCGCTGGAGCGTTGCCTGCGCGAGGGTGCGGAGCGGTTCGGCTGGTCGCAACGGCGCGGTATGGCCGAGCGGCTCGAAGGGGATTGGTGGGTCGGCATGGGCGTCGCCGCCGCCGTCCGCACCAACATGATGGAAGAGTCGATCGCCCGCGTCACACTCCGCCCCGACGGCACCGCCCTTTGCGAAACCGACATGACCGATATCGGCACCGGCTCCTATGCGATCCTCACGCAGATCGTAGGCGAAATGCTGGGCCTGCCGCGCGAGAAGGTCGAGGTTCAAATCGGCGATTCCGATCTTCCCAAATCGTCCGGTTCGGGTGGCAGCTTCGGCGCGCAATCCTGCGGATCGGCCGTGTTCCTGGCCTGTCAGGGCGTGCGAAAGCATCTGGCCGAGCGTATGGAGGTCGCGCCCGACGATCTGACCCTGCGCGATGGGCGTGCCACCGGCGGCAACCGTCAAGTCGCTCTGACCGATCTGGTCGAGGCGCCGATGTCGGCCGAGGGTCACGTGAAGCCCGGCGAGACGGAGGATAACTTCTCGATCGCCGGCTATGGTGCGCATTTCGCCGAGGTCGGGGTACACCGCGATACCGGCGAGGTTCGGGTGCACCGGATGTTGGGCGTGTTCTCCATCGGACGGGTGCTCAACATGAAGACGGCCACCAGCCAGTGCCACGGCGGCATGATCTGGGGTATCGGCAGCGCGCTGACCGAGGAAATTATGCACGATCCGCGCGACGGGCGCATCGTGAACCATAACCTCGCGGAATATCATATCCCGGTCAGTCTTGACGTGCCGCAGCTCGACGCGATGCTCCTTGAGGATACGCGCGACGATCAGGCCAACCCGATTCAGGCCAAGGGGATCGGTGAGTTGGGCATATCGGGCGCGGCGGCGGCGGTCGGCAACGCGATCCGAAACGCTTGCGGTGTGCGGGTGCGCGATTTCCCCGCCACGCCGGACAAGATCTTTCCGCATCTTCCGGACGTCACCTGAGCCGGCGCCGGCGTCCTTGTGGGGCGCCGGCACGGCCCGTAACGGGCTTTCGGGTCAATTCCTATAAGGATCTGCTGCCGTGCGGCTGGTTGACAGGCTTTGTTGCGTCCGTTCCACCAGTAGTTCGATCGCGTCGGCGAGATGTTCGCGCTGGATGTGATTGTCGCCTCGCGCGACGCGGATCCGATGCGCCTCGATCATCACGTCGGCATGGCGGCATCCTTCCGGCGGCTCGAACCGATAGCTGGCCAGTTCGATCGTCAGGCCGAGTGGATCCGAGAAGTAGATCGAGTCCATAAAGCCTCGGTCTTTCGGCCCGGAATGCTTGATGCCGCGCGCGTCGAGACGCTCCACCACCTGCCAGAAAGTCGCTTGACTGATGGAGAATGCGATGTGGTGCACGCAGCCGGGATCGGTCGGTGTCCGCCTGCGGTCCGGCTTGCGGTCCTCCGAGGTGAAGATCGTGATGAGCCGTCCATCGCCGGGGTCGAAGTAGAGGTGCCCCTGCGACGGATCGTCGAGGTTCGGCTGGTCGAAAATGAAGGGCATGCCGAGCACGCCTTCCCAGAAATCGATGGACGTCTGACGGTCGGCCCCGACAAGGGTGATGTGATGCACCCCCTGCACCTGAAGCTTGCGGATCTTCTGGCTCATGCGTCTCCTCCCTGTAACGTTCGCGTCGCGGGGCCGGGCCGCGTATTCCCGAGGCGAGAAGGCTTTTCCTTCACACGATTGCGGCACCCTAGCCTGTGGCCTTCAGTTTGGCGAAGACCAACCGATCGGAACGGTAGTTTAGTTCGCGATGCCGCGCGACGATCATCCGCGCGGTATCGATGTGCGGCAGCGCGCGGCTATCGGGAGGCATAGCGGCGGCACTCACGATAATCTTGGCGTCGCCGGAGTCAGCCGTCCCCGTCTGCTTCTCCGAATTTGTACCCGAAACAGTTATGGTGCGCGTCTCGGTCAATTGTACAACACGGGAGCTAAGATTCTTGCGTTGCGTCATCTGCGCCGGCGCAGAGTATAGAGGCCGCGAGGCTGCCCATACCGATTGCGGAATTGGCCACTTACAGTCGCGGACCTGACGCTAGAATCTGCCATAGCGCCGGCTGCATCATTCACAGGGCAAATCGGGCGGTGTCAGCAAACCGTGTTGGTTCCGTCTTTGTTCTTATGCGGCAGCAGGATAGAGTCCGAGGTCCCGAGACCTCAGGAGACCCGCCATGTCCCACTTCGATCCGGCCGAGTTCAGCCGCATGCTTGCCCGCCTGACACCGCAGGAGCTGCGCCAAGTCGAGGGGATTGTTGCCGAGGCGCGCAAGCGGGCCGAGGCCGTCCTGGAGATTGATGCCCGTGCCGAGGCGGGTGGTCCGGCGAGCTCGTGCCCGCGCTGCGGCGGCGACGAGCGCATCCGTTGGGGCCGAACCCGGACAGGCGCGCAGCGATGGAACTGCTCGGGCTGCGGGGCGACCTGGTCCGGTCGCAGCGACACGCCGCTCGCCCGGGTGCACCGCCCCGACCTCGTGGTTGCACTGGCGCGCGACATGATCGAGGCGCCGCAGCCGATGTCCTGCCGCCGCGGGGCCGAGGTCCTGGACACGTCGCGCCACAGCATCTGGCGCTGGCGGATGACGATCATCGGCGCCTTGGCGCCGGAGCCCGACGGCACCCTCGCCGGTATCGTCGAGGCCGACGAAGCGCGAGAGCCGAAAGGCGTCGCGGGAGTGGGTCCGGCACCGGCGCGATCCGGCCAACGTCCCCGTGCCGCCGCGCTTGCGCTGGCAAGACTACCGGCGACCGATCGCGGCGGCCACCGGGTCTTCGAAGCGATCACCGACGCGGGCCAGCGGGCGATCTCCGGTGCCCTTCTGCCAGTGATGGCGCGGGACGCGGTCCTCTGCACCGACGGCCTGGCGACCTACGCGCGGATCGCAAGGGACGAGCGCATCCCGCACTTTGCGCTCAACGCCGGCCGGCGCTCGAAACGCACCCCGCGCAGCCATCACATCAACACCGTGAATGCCCTCATCGGCCGATTCCGCACCTTCATGAAGCCCTTCTGTAGCCCCTCCGCAAAGAACCTCGCCGCCTACGGCCGCTGGCACGCCGCCCGGGACAACGACCAGCGGGATTACCTTGACGTCCTCAGGCTGCTCCTCGCATCAGGCCCCCGCGCAAACACGGTTTGCTGACACCGCCGCAAATCGTGTGTCGCCTGGACCTCGAACGTAAGCAGGACAAGCCTCCTGCCCCGCATCAGAGCACCTTACTCGCGCATTACGATATATGGGTGAGGCCGCTGTCGTCGTTAGGCAGGCGAATCTTGCCGCCCGGCCCTGGAGTCATGATCTGGCCGCTCGACAAAATTTGCCGATCCCACTCCGCACCTACGGATAGCAATCCGGTCGCTCCTCCCTTTGCATTGCCCAAAGGCTCTCCTCCCGCATCCGGGAGCAAGCGAGCGTGGGAGGGGAAGATCATTGGATCGTTAGAGTCGCCTACGCCGCCTCAGCTTCTATGTTCCGGATTCTCGTAGTCGAAACGACAGCCCGCAGACCAAGCATTGCGGTCATTGCCGTGGTTGGAAATACCGCCGGCGTCCTTCAGCATCCGCGCCATGTGCAACAGGTTCCAGGTCATGATGGTGGTGTTGCGCTGCGTGAATTCGTTGTCGAAGCCTGCGCCGTCGTCGCCATAGCTTGGCCCCGGTCCGGCCTCGCCGATCCAGCCGCAATCGGCCTGCGGTGGAATTGCATAGCTGAGATGCGACAGGGAGTAGAGGACGTTCATCGCGACATGCTTGATCCCGTCCTCATTGCCGGTGACCACCACGCCTCCTGTCTTGCCGTAGAAGATGGATTGCCCCTTTTCGTTTAGGATCGCAGACATCGCGTAGAGGCGTTCGATCAGTAGCCGGCAGATCGAGGATTGTTCGCCCAGCCAGATCGGTGTGCCGATTACGAGAATGTCCGCCGCCGCGACCTTGGGCCACAAGTCTGGCCAATCGTCATGATTCCAGCCGTGTTCACGCATATCCGGCTGCACTCCGAAGGCGACGTTGTGGGCGGTCATGCGAATGTCTTCCACCGCGGCCCCGCTCTTGCGCATGATCTCGGCGGACGCATCCATCAGCAGCGACGTGTGCGAGGCTTGGTCGGGGAGCTTCAGCGTGCAGTTGAAGAATACGGCCCGCAGGTCGGAAAAATCGGTTTCGTTTTCTTCGCACAAGGCGGCTTGTTTCTCGCTCAACGTCATGGCGTCTCCTCCCGTTGATTTGCCTAACTGCATGCAGAGGGACAGCGCCGGAGACGGATCCCCTGTTCCAAGTTCGCGGAGGCGAGTGTGGAACACGTTACCGGCAAAGTTTCAGATCCAGTCAATAGCCGCGCCTCCGGCGGAAGAACAAAGGTTGCGCATCTCCGGATACATATGATCCTCAAGGCGCGTCGCGCTGCAACTTTCTATCCGCCGGAACGGCAATGCCCTGGGCGACACGGTTGGGCAGGAAACCGAGTGCCGGACCATTTCGCTTTTTGGCATCTCGGGATGGGCGAACAATTTGATGGCAGGACCCTAGGGCGTGAGGGGTTCCAAAATCACGTCAGGTTTCTTTCGCTGCCGCTTCGCCATGGCCGTAGAGGGCAGCGTTCTCATGCGCGTGCTCGGCATGCTCGAATTCGAGGCTCGAATGGGTAATGTCAAAGCGGTCCTCAAGCCGCTGCTTGATCTCGGCCTTTACCTCCGGAATCCGCGCCCAGCCCTTTTCGTTCAAGACCACATGACAATCGAGCGCGGCTTCATGCTCCTGCATCTGCCACAGATGCACGTGATGAACGTCCTGGACACCGTCCGTACTCCGCAATGTCTTGATGACCCTCTCGCCGTCGATATCGGGGGGGCTGCCCAGCATGAGCGTACGGATCGGGCTCCCGATTTCGCTGATGGCGAGATAGAGGATATAAAGCGCGATACCGATGGTGATCGCCGGATCGACCCATCGCATGTCGTAAAGGATGATGAGCGCACCGCCCACGATCACGGCAACTGACGCGAGAGCATCCGAAAGGTTGTGCAGGAAAAGCGCGCGGATGTTCACGCTGCCCTTCTGCATCGAGTAGGTCAGGAGCGCGGTCAGCGTGTCGACCGCCAATGCAACGCCTCCGATAATAACCACGGCCCAGCCGGCGACCTCGGTCGGGTCGATCATCCGCATCACGCCCTCGTAGATCAAGTAGGTGCCAACGAGGATCAGGGTTGTATAGTTGATCAGAGCGGCGACGATCTCGATCCGCCCGTATCCGAAGGTCATGCTCTGGTCGGCGGGCCGCCGGGCGATCTTGCGCGCTGCGAAGGCGATTACGAGCGAGGCCATATCCGAAAAGTTGTGCAGCGCATCGGCAATCAGGGCGAGGCTGCCGGACAGAATGCCGCCGACGACTTGCGCAACGGTCAGAAGGCCATTCGCCCAGATCGCGATCGAGACCCGCCGGTCACCGGATTTGGGATCGATATGAGCGTGGCCGTGAGCATGTGGCATCGGCGCTTTCCTCAGTTTTCCTGTCCGCTCTTAACACGCAAACCGCACTCTTCGTTCAACCTGCCTCCCGGTCCGGTGGAGGAGCGCAAAGTCGTCGAAGCAACTCAAAGCCGCGAAACGATCGTCGAACGCATTTGCCGCGCCTTTCCGCAGTGGGCGCAACATTGGAGACTGACGACATCTCGCTTACGGCGGGTCTCGAAGCGACGTCTTTCAAAGGCGTCCGATGCGCCATTTCACGGGAAGCCGAATCCAAGGCTGCGGCAAAGGGAGGGCGCGGGAAGGGCGGCGAAACGGCGAGCTTGGCACCGGGGTCGCAACCGCCGCCCTTGGGCGACATTTGACGACGCGGGCTCGGTTGAGGCGATCGGGGTGCTGAAAACTGGGGAACGACAAGGGGAGCCAAGAGCCGATCATGGCCGCGCGTGTTCCCTACGCCAAGGAGAGTTTCCGGTTCGCCGAAATCATCGGATTAACATCAAGGCCGCCGGACGCCGATGTTCCGTCGCCCATGCTCGCGGCGACAAACAACATAGCGCTGGTGCTGCCGCCTGACCGTCCCCTGACGGATCACGAGGCGGTGTTGCAGACAGCTAGAGCGAAGCGGAGAGCCATGATGCGCCGGACAGTAAGGAGTTCCGGCGACTGCATCTACTGCCTGATAGCTGGATTTGCAGCAAGCAGCCGTAGGATCAAGCAGTTGATGGCAACTGGCATCAGTACTGCTTGTACCGCTGGAAGCGCATTGGCGAGAGTTTTAAAGTTGCGCCTGTCCGGCGCTCATGGGCTGAACAGGCTCGGCGGACCATCATGAACTGGGAGTCCGCGCCGGCAGGTCGGCCTGGCCGCCAGCGGACCTCCGGCGACGCTGCCAGGCAGGTCTGTCTGACGGTGAAGGTGCTACTCGGCATGCCCTTGCGCCCGACGCCGTTTGGCAAGCCTCACCGCCGCGAGCCTGTTGCGCTTGGTGGGCTCGATTGGACCGTGCCCGATTTCAGCACGCTGTCCGGCCGCCGGAAAACCTTGGCCGTCAAGATTTCTCGCCGGGCCCAAGGGCCCGCTGCATCTGCTGATTTCCTCTCGGGGCAGTGCTACGCAATGCCCTGTCGGGCAGTGGGCAGCACCGGCATCGAGGTCGAGGGTGAAAACGGGCGGTACGCGCGCAAGCATGGCGGGCCCAAACGGCGCATTCGCCATGGTCGCTCGGATTTGGGGCGCGGAATGGCTCACGGCGCAAGATCCCTCTCGGGATCGATACGGAAGCGCTGGAGGTTCGGGCCTTCGCGAGTGAGCGGGCGAACGCCAACGATCCGAGAGAGCCCGCGAACGCGAACGGGAGCCATGTCGGCGATGGTCGGCCGCGCAGCGCCACCGCTTCAAGCGCGCCGCGAACGTCCTGCCCGACCTTCTCAACCGGATCCCGGTGGACCAGGAGATCGCAAGCGGCGCCCCGGCCGGAAACGAAGCTCCCCGAGCGTCGAAATACCTCGGCCGAACGATCTGGCGACACCGGAACGGGCACCACCGCCGATGCCGTGCCGGAGGCTAGGATGCTCTGCACGAAATCACTCGGGCGGGGCACGGCGCGGGGCTTTGCCCCACAGCCCGCGCAGACCCAGCTCCGCATCGCCATCATGAACCGCCACACCGCACCTGGAATCCCAGTCACCGAGGCCATGGGACGAGATCCTCCGGGTAAAGGTGAACCTCCACTCCGGGCTTTTGTGCAACAGAAGCGTTCTGCGGGTGTCTCGGCTCGTCTATACGGAGGGGTGCGTTCTACAATTCCTTACCGCTGCTGGTTGAAGAAGGGTTGTATCTGTTCGATAACCTGCGCCGCCAACGACAGGCTCTCAGCAAAATTCTGATCGAACGCAGTGTGAAATCCGGCCGCCGGCGGCTCTGCCGGAGCACTCGCCATTGCGATCAAAGGAGGCACCCCTGTCGTCGGCTGCACATTTCCGGCAATATGTGCGGGAAACGGACCGCCCGGCCGCAGATGCCCTGCGACTGCACATCAAAGCTTGTCCAACCGCTCCGCTTTTGCATGACCGGGCTGCCAATCCCGCCCCCTTGAGGGCACTGAACAAACCGCGCGGCTGTATTTCGGATCTGAACGGGTGCATTTGGTCTCATCGTTTGCGAACGATGTCGCCACTCAAAGGATTGACTGATGCCAAGAAACAAGTCCCCCCTCGCCTTGACGGAGACAGGATCACCGCGTCCATCAAGGCGCTCCGCTGTAATGGCTGGAACGACGGTAGTGTCGGGGAGGACGCTCGTGCTTTCGGCACTTCTCCTCACGCTCGGTGCCTGCGCCGTTCCAGTCGAGCAAGTAGGTGTCGGGCCCTCGGGCTTCATCGAAGATCTGCCCGAACGCGTCGTCGAGCTTGCGGCGCCGGATCAGGATCTGGAGACCGTGCGCCTGATGCGGGAAGATGGCTGCTATTGGTACCAATATGTCGGGCCGGTGGAGACCACGATGCTGCCGCTGCGCACGACTGACGGCAAACCGATCTGCAATCGGCGCGCGGGTGCCGCGCCGGTTGCCGCGTGACCGGCGGGGCCCTTCGCGAGTTGCCGGTAAAGTGATGCTCCACTCGCGGGCGCCGGGCGCGGCCGCGAGTGTCCGATCGCAAAACGATCCGCCCCGTGCACCCGAGGCGGCGTCTCCTCAGGCGGGATAGAGGTGAGCGGTGACGCCGGTATCGACCTGCTCATAGAGGTCGTTGATGTGGGGCATGATCATGCGCACGCATCCTGAACTCGCACGGCTCCCGATCGAGCGTGGCTGCGGCGTGCCGTGGATTCGCAGGTACGTGTCCCGGTTGCCGACATAGAGGTATAACGCCCGCGAGCCGAGCGCATTGCTGGGACCCGGTTCCACGCCACCGGCAAATTGCGCATAGGCTTCGGGCTGTCGGCGGATCATGTTCTGCGTGGGCGTCCAGCGCGGCCACTTCACCTTGCGCCGGATCTTGTAGGTGCCCGCTTGGTACAGACCGTCGCGTCCGAGGGCGACGCCGTAGCGCATGGCCGTTCCGCCCTCTTCGATGTGGTAGAGATACCGCGCCACCGCATCGACATGGATGTCCCCGGGCACGAGGTCGGCCCGTGCCTCGACCCGCTGCGGCAGAAGGCGCGGGTGAATCCCCCAAGGGTTCGTCGTTGCGGGATCGTAGTTCCGCGGCGTCACCTGCGCATCCCAAGCCGCCTGCTGCGCCTCCGACGGCCGGGCACTCGCGAGGGCCGGTCCGGCCACCGGGGACGAGAACAGGGCGGCGGTTGTCAGGATGAAATGGCGTCTGGTCAGCACGGCTCGACTTCCTTTTGTGATGCGTCCTTATCCCAAACAAAGGTCGCGATGGAAAGTTCGGCGCCGTGGCGGTGGCACAAGATCATGTGAACCGGGTCTCATGCGCATCCGGCGCAACGGGCAAAACCGTTGGTAGCATGAGACAAGCCCGCGATGCGTCGGCGGCAGCCAGGCCCGCGGATCTGACTAGTTGCAAATCGTTCGCAAGAAGGGTCTACCTCTCCCGGAATGATTTCGTGGAGTGTAGCGTGACCGATCTTTCCCCTGTCGCTCTTGGTTTTCTGGGCAGCCTGATCGCCGGGTCCATGACCGCGGCAGGCGCGCTTCCGGTACTCTTCGGCCGCGTTCCCTCGCGCGGGACGCGCGACCTGTCGCTGGGTTTTGCGGCGGGCGTGATGCTGGCGGCGTCGTTCTTCTCGCTGATCATTCCCGCCCTCGACGCAGCAGAGCCGCAATACGACAACGGGGCTGCACCGGCCGCCATCGTATGCGTGGCGATCCTGCTCGGCATGGGAGCCGTGGCGCTCATGAACGAAAGGCTGCCGCATGAGCATTTCAGCATGGGACGCGAAGGGCCCGAAGCGGCCTCGCTTCGGCGTGTCTGGCTGTTCATCATCGCCATCACGATCCACAATTTTCCCGAAGGGCTCGCCGTCGGCGTCGGGTTCGGATCGGGCGGCCTGGAGGGCGGCATGCCTCTGGCCATCGGGATCGGATTGCAGAATGCGCCCGAAGGCTTGGCCGTGGCCGTCGCACTTCTGGGAGAGGGTTATTCCAAGCTGCGCGCCTGGGGTATCGCCGGCCTGACCGGCCTTGTGGAGCCCATCGGCGGCGTGCTCGGGGCCGGCATCATCACCCTGTCCGAACCGCTCCTGCCTTGGGGCCTCGCCTTCGCGGCGGGCGCAATGCTCTACGTAATCAGCCACGAGATCATTCCCGAAACCCACCGCAGCGGGCATCAGAACAAGGCGACGCTCGGCCTGTCGGTCGGCCTTGTCCTGATGCTGTTCCTTGACGTGTGGCTCGGGTGACAGGAGGCGCAGCCTGCGGTGGCGCCTGAGATCGCACGACCGAGGGGCTTTAACGGAGGGCGGCCGTGGCTGGACCAGCAGGCCGACCTTCTGCTCGATACCGGTAACGACTCATTGGATAGTCTCACTCACGCGCCGGCTGCGGAAAGGCGTTCCGCCATCTTCGCGTGAAGATCTCACGCTTGTCGGCATCCATCGCCACCAGAAGGGCCGGCGTCAGGCCGACGAGGCGCTCCAGGGTCGCGACGGCGCCCGAGACTTCGATCTGGGCGCCGTCCTCCCCCTCGATCGGCACGATCAGATCCGCGTTCACCAAATCCACGCGCCCCGCATCGGAGAGCAGATAGTCGATGAAATCCTCTGCCACGTCCTTTCCCGTCGCTGCGGCGGGAATCATTGCGGCGCGGGTCAGGATCAGCGTGTAATCTTCCGGCGCAACGACGCCGAGACGGACATCCTCGCGCGCCCGCTGCAAGGCGTAGGAGCCGAGAACGTTATAGGCGACGAGGTATTCACCGGACGCCACCGCGTCGATGATCTCGGCCGAACAACAGGTGGCGACGGCGCCGCTGCGTCCGAATGCCTCCATCAGGCCGCCGAAGGTCGTCGCCTCGAGCGAGTCGCTGAAGGCCAGCAGGAAACCCAGCCCTGAATCCTCGATATCGTAGGTTGCGACGCGGCCGACGAAAGGATTTCCAGCGGGACGCAACAGGTCGAGCAGGTCGAAACGTGACCGCGGAACGTCCTGCGGCGCGACAAGGTCGCGGTTGTAGACCATTACGGCGGGTTCCCGCGTGATGCCCCAAAGCTGATCGCGCCATTCAAGCCGGGGCGAAAGACCGGCGGTCGCGGCCGAGGAATGGCTGGAGGCGCAGCCCCGGTTCACCAGCTCGACCATATGATGGGCGGCGGAACTGATCACGAGATCGGCGCCCGAGCGATCTTTGGCGCAGTCCTCGCGCGTCAGGGCGTACAGGTCGTTCGAACCCCATTGCTCATAGACGATGCGCGTCGCGGGGCGGGTCTGGAGGAACGCCTCGATGACCGGACCGAACACGTCGAGATCGGTCGTGCCGCGCAGGGTTGCGGTGCGCTCCGCTCCGTCGGGACCGAATGCGGCCCTCAGTTCGGCACATTCCGCAGGGATCGGCAGCCAAGTAAAGAGAAGAAACAGGATTTTCACACTGCGATCCCCGGCAGGTCGAGCGAGACGATGAAACGGTTTCCGTCGCTGCGCATCGCGATTTCGCCACCATGACCTTCGGCGACCTCGCGGGCGATGGCGAGGCCGATGCCGGAACCGGCGCCCGGGCCGGCCTTCGCGTAGCGGGCGCTGAGCACGACGCCCGGGTCGGGGCCCCCGCCGAGGTCGCTGACCCAGATGCGCACCGTCGAGCCGTTCTCGACGCCCAGCCGGATCGGCGGCCGACCGTGCCGAAGCGCGTTCGTCAGCAGGTTCTTGACCGCCTCGATAAGCGAGAGCGTGTCGCCCCTGACCATGACGGGAACATCTGGCAGTTCGAGCGCAATCTCGGTTCCGGCGGCGAGGAAGAGGTCGTCGCAGGCTTCGACGGCCTCCACGGCAACATCGCGCAGATCGAGTGGCGCCACCGGGGCGGTGTCGGCGCGGTGGATGATCATGGCGCGGCTGAGAAGCTGGTCCAGCAATCCGCCCAGACCGACCGCACGCGCCTCGATCCGGCTGACGATGCGGTCGCGTCGCGCGGGGTCAGTCTCGCTCGCGGCAAGTTGCGCCTGCGCCCGGATCGCGGCGACATGCGTCCGAAGCTGATGCGCCGCATCGCCGATCAACTTGCCGGTCGCAACGCTCTGCCGGTCGAGCCGGGCCATGAAATCGTTGAGGGAAGTGAGCATGGTCGCCACCTCTGCGGGTGCCGACAGCGACAGGGGCGTGAGGTCTGTCGGCTGCCGCGCGGCCAGCGCCGCCCCGATGCGCGGCAGGGGCCGAAGCGCGCGACTGACGACAAGCCAGCCGAACAGGGCCATTACACCACCGGCGACTCCGAGGACCAGAAGCGCGTTCCGGGCGATGTCGCGGGCGAATTCGCGGCGCGCCAGGAGCGTATGCCCCACCACGACGCGAACAGGACCGGAATAGCTTCGCTCGGCGAAACGGCGGGTGAAGACGACGTAGCGGGCCGGCTCGGTGCCGAAGCTTCCGTCGAGAAATACGCTCTCGTCGCCGCCCCTGATCTCGGGCAGCGGAGCGGTCGGATCGCCGGTCAGGGTCGTCCCGTCCGGTCCCACCACGCGGTAGCGGATGCGATCGTCGGGGGCGAGCGACAGAAGCTCGAAGGCCGAGACGGGCATGTCCACCAGCGCCCGTCCATCGCGGACGGTGATCGTCTCGGCAATATCGGCCGCGGCTCCCAGAAGCAGGCGGTCATAGGCTTCGCGCGCGGCTTGGCGGCCGTAGGCCAAGGCTGCGATCAGGACCAGAACGCCCCCCAGAAGGAGAACCGCCGTAATCGCAAGCGCAACGCGGTTCCTCAGCGACAGAGTCGCCCGCACGTCGCCGGTCTCAGCCATCGGTGGTTTCGAGCCGGTAGCCGAGCCCCCGATGCGTCTCGATCCTCACGCGCGATCCCGCAAGCTTCTTGCGCAGCCGCGCGATGTAGAGCTCGACGGTATTCGTTCCGACCTCGGAGCGGTCGAACGAGAACAGCCCGTCGAAAAGCCGCTCCTTGGACAGGATGCGGCCCTGTTGAGACAGCATGATATTCAGCAGCGTCATCTCGCGGCGCGTCATCCGCACGGGGATGCCCCCGATACGGACGGATCGGCCCGTCGGATCGAAGGCGAGATCGCCGAGCGTCATCGAGTTGTCGGCATGCCCCTTCTCACGGCGCAGCAGTACGCGAAGCCGGGCCTCAAGTTCGCGCAGGTCGAACGGTTTGACGAGGTAGTCATCGGCCCCGTCATCCAGCGCCTCAACGCGTGCCATGACCTCGAACTCCGCCGTCAGCATGAGGATCGGCGTGCCGTCGCCGCTTCGACGCAGGGTCCTGAGAAATTCGCGCCCGTCCCCGTCCGGCAGATCGATGTCGAGGATGATCGCGTCGTAATCCTGCACGGCCAGGGCGGCGTCGGCTTCGCTCAGGTTGGGAGCCAGATCGCAGGCGAACCCCGCGCGGTCGAGACTCGCCCCGACGGCCTCGGCGACATCGGTCGTATCTTCGACGATCAGGACGCGCATGCATTCGCTCCTTTGAAGGTGGACGTTATTCCGGGCGCCGAGCCGCGGAAAGTGCCCATTCCCTGAGCATGACAGGTTGACGACAGGTTCGCCGCCTAAAACCGGCGCATGGCCGGCGGCAAGGAGGGCTGCCGGTTTCAGTCCTGTGGAGGAATACATGAATATCAAGACAATCCGGCGCGGCTTGGTGGCCGCGGTGCTTCTGACCTGCGCGCCGCTGGCCGCATCCGCCCAAGACTTCACCCCCGAAAGCCCCGAATGCATCGCACCCGCCAACCCGGGCGGCGGTTGGGACTTCACCTGCCGCCAGGTCGGCAAGTCGTTGCAGGACCTCGGGCTGATCCCGTCCACCATGCAGGTCGTGAACCTGTCCGGCGGCGGCGGCGGCGTGGCCTTCGCCCAGGTGGTCAACAAGCGCAACGACGACAACGATCTGATCGTGGCTGCGTCCTCGGCGACCGCCACGCGGCTTGCCCAGAACGCGTTTCCGGGGAACACGATGGACCAGGTGCGCTGGATCGGCGCGGTCGGTGCGGATTACGGCGTGATCGCCGTCGCCGATGACAGCGATATCCAGACCCTTCCCCAGCTCATGGACGCCATCAAGGAGGACCCGACCTCGATTTCCATCGGCGGCGGATCGGCCGTCGGAGGCTGGGACCACCTGAAGGTGCTGAATGCGGCGCAGAAGGCCGGGATCGATGACGTGCGTCAGGTGAAGTACATCGCCTTCGCCGGCGGCGGCGAGGCGGTGACCCAGCTTCTGGCCGGATCGCTGCAGGCCTTTACCGGCGACCTGTCGGAGGCGAAGGGCTTCGTAGAATCCGGTGACATCCGGGTGATTGCACTTCTGGCGCCCGAGCGGCTGGAGGGCGAGTTCGCAGGGTTCGAGACCGCGCGCGAGCAAGGCATCGATGCCGTCGGCGCGAACTGGCGCGGCTTCTACGGCCCCGGCAACATGAGCGACGCGGCCTACGATTACTGGGTCGGGCGTATCGACACGCTCTACGACAGCCCCGAATGGCAGGCCATCATGGAAGCTAACGGCCTCGCATCGCTGGATCTGCAGGGTGCGGAGTTCGAAGAATTCGTCTCGGAATCGGTCCAGAACATCGAAGATCTCTCCCGCGAGATCGGCATCCTTCAGTAATCTCTCGCGCTCCCGGCCCGGCCGGGAGCGCCCCCTCTTTTCGCGCACTTTTGGGAGGAGTCCGCATGAGCGACCGGATCTTTGGCGGGATCGGGCTGGTCCTTGCCGTCATCTTCGCCTGGCAGGCATCAATCATTCAGGAAAGCTTCTTGACCGATGCCGTTGGCCCAAAGATGTTCCCCTATATCATTGCCGCCGTCATGGGGCTGGCGTCGATCTACTTTCTGCTGAAGCCGGATCCCGAACCCGATTGGCCGCGGGGCGGACGTCTCGTCGAAATAATCTTCGCCGCGCTGGTGATGCTGGCCTATTCGCAGGCGCTGCCCGAATTGGGATTCGTCATCGCGACTGCCATCACGGCAAGCTACCTGACCTGGCGCCTGGGTTCGCGTCCACTCGAGAGCCTTGCGATCGGGATAGGCACCTCCGTTGGCATCTATGTCGTCTTCCGCCTTCTTCTCGGCCTGAGCCTCGCTCGCGGCCCCTTCGGTTTCTGAGGAGCGTTCCGTGGAATTGATGTCGAACCTCGCCGACGGCTTCGCCGTGGCATTCACTTGGCAGAACCTCGCGCTTGCGCTGATGGGCTGTTTTCTAGGGACGATCATGGGTGCCCTGCCGGGGCTGGGGCCGTCGAACGGCGTGGCCATCCTGATCCCGCTCGCCTTCACGTTGGGGCTCGGGGCGACGCCGTCACTGATCCTGCTGACCTCCGTCTATTACGGCGCGATGTATGGCGGACGGATCAGCTCGATTCTGCTGAACATCCCCGGCGACGAGCCGGCGATGATGACCTGCCTCGACGGCTATCCGATGGCCCAGCAGGGCCGCGCGGGCGAGGCGCTGGCGCTTTCCGGCATCGCCTCCTTCGTCGGTGCCTTCTTCGCGACCTGCGGCCTCGTCTTGCTGGCGCCGCAACTGGTGAAGGTGGCGCTTCTTTTCGGGCCGGCGGAATATTTCGCCCTCTTCGCGCTCGCCTTCGCCACGCTCGGGGGAATTTCGTCGACCAATCAGGCAAAGTCCGCCTTTGCCGCGGCACTCGGCCTCGGCCTTGCGATGATTGGTGTAGATACGCAGACCGGCGTGCCGCGCTTCACCTTCGGCGAGGTGCACCTCTATGACGGGATCGACTTCCTCGTGGCCATCGTCGGCCTCTTCGCGCTGTCCGAGGTTTTCATCTTTCTGGAACATCGCGGCACGGATCGCGACATCTCCACCAAGCCGAAGATGGAGATCGGGCGGATCGTCCCGTCCTGGAGCCTTATCCGGTCATGCATCCCGACCATGGGCCGCACGACGGTTCTGGGCTTCATCGCCGGCGTCCTGCCCGGCGCGGGCGCGTCTTTGGGCTCCTTCATCTCCTACTCGATGGAAAAACGCCTGGTCGACCGCGACGGGACCTTCGGAAAGGGTGATCCGCGCGGGGTCGCGGCGCCGGAAGCGGGCAACAATGCCGCGGCCGGCGGTGCATTGGTGCCGATGCTGGCACTCGGGGTGCCGGGGTCCGGCACAACCGCAGTGCTTCTGGCCGTGCTTCTGGCCCTCAACATCACGCCGGGACCGCTTCTGTTCACCCAGAACCCCGACGTCGTCTGGGGCCTCATCGCGGCGCTCTTCATCGGGAACTTCATGCTTCTGGCAATGAACATTCCGATGGTCGGCCTGTTCACGCGTGTGCTGCTGGTGCCGCCCCGGATCCTCATGCCGATCGTCGCCATGATCTCATTCGTGGGAATCTACGGGATCTCAGGTTCAAGCTTCGATCTCATGGTCATGGTCGGCTTCGGCATCCTCGGCTGGGGCCTGCGCAAGCTCGACGTCCCGCTCGTCCCTGTGATACTGGGCACGCTGCTGGGCAACGAGATGGAGGTCAATTTCCGCCGCGCTGTCAACATCGCCGACGGAGATTATTCGGTGCTGATCTCTTCACCACTGACAATCCTGCTCTGGACGGTGGCCGCCGTCGGCTTCGTTCTGCCGATCCTCGTCGGGGGCCTCGTTCGCCGCCGCATGCGGATGGCGCGAGATGCCAAAGGTGGTGTCAGGGACTGAACCCGGAACTAGCCCGCATAATTCATGAAGCTGCGGACTTGTGCTCCGTGGGATGGTTTCCCCGGTCTCGGTTTTCTTGCGCGCACCCGGTGTTTGCGTCCGGTTGGCATGCCGGCCGGTGACTTGGGTCTTGGGTGGTGTGGATTGATGTTTCGGGGTTTGTCGGGGCGCATGCGTCAGGCTGTTTTCGGTGGGGCGAGGGCGTCGAAGAGAAGGAGGAGAAGTCCCTTTCGGGGACACGATGCCGGCAGGGTCACGATGATCCGGGTCTTCTTTTCGACGATGGTGGCGGCCAGTTTGACGAGATGCAGCCGCAGCGTGTCGAACTGGGCGCGGCGCCACGGTGAGCGCTTCGGGCAAGCCGCGCGGAGCTTCCACCAGACCCAGTAGGCGCAGCCGTGCAGCATCAGGCGCATCTGGTTGGCGTTGGCTTCCGAGCACGACGTCCGGTCTGCTGCGAGGTGGGCCTTCCACGCCTTGATGTGGTTCTCGGCCTGGCCCCGGGCGGAATAGAGCTTCTCGTAAAGATGCTTGCCGCGACCGCCCTCGAGGTTGGTGACGATGTAGCGGGTGTCCCGACCCATGGGGCCAACCTCGACGCGGGCGATGATGCGGCGGGGTTTCGACCACGAGCGGGCTGCGTAGGAGAAGGTTTTGAACCGGCGCAGCTTCTGGCCCGGCGTTCGGGCGTAGCGCGCCGCTGTCGACGCTTCCAGAGCCGAGATGTTCCGCGCCAGACGGCCGTTCTTTGACAAACCAAAGACATAGCGCAGCCCGAGCCCGTCACACAGGTCCAGAACCTGCGGGGTGCAGTAGTGGCTGTCGGCTCGCAGCAGGATTTCTGTCTCGGGCCAATGCCTGGCAATCTGCCGGATCAACCGGCGGATGTGGGCCGCGCTCTCGGCCCCCTTGGGGCGGCGGGCCGGGCGCAGCAGTGTCCCCACGAGCCGGCCTTCGCCGTCGAAGACGACGATCGGCTGGAAGCCGAACTCGTCGTAGAACGCATTGAACAGGCGCAGCTGCTGGTGGCCATGCACCGCGTCAAAGGTATCATCGATATCGAGCACGATCCGGCTTGGGGGGCGCGCAAACGAGTGGCAGTAGAACCGGATCATCTCGCG
>NZ_CYPR01000207.1 GCF_001408515.1 Jannaschia seosinensis
TAGAACGCATTGAACAGGCGCAGCTGCTGGTGGCCATGCACCGCGTCAAAGGTATCATCGATATCGAGCACGATCCGGCTTGGGGGGCGCGCAAACGAGTGGCAGTAGAACCGGACCATCTCGCGGCCCATGCGGATCAGGGCGCGGGCGTCGGGCAGGTTTTCCATGCGAGAGATCGTTGGCTGCGAACACAAGGCCGGCCCTGTTTCCGGGCCACGCTCCAGCGCGATCCTGAAGCTGGGATCGTGCCGAAGGGCTGCCGCGTCGTTGCCGTCTTCATATCCCGCCGCGATCATCATGATCCGGAACCGGATGATGTCGCTCAGACTATGCTGAACTTTCGCCGGGTCACGCGGATCGTGCAGGCAATCTGCGAGCCGCTGCGCCAGACCCGCCCTGCGCTCGATCTCGCGCAGCAGGGTCAGGCCGGCGTCGGAGCTCATGTCGGCGCCGTCAAACCCGAGCAGGATCGGCTTACCGTTAAGGGGTGACAGGCGGGGCGTGGAGCACGTAGACTGGGTCATGGCGGAGGTCGTCCTGCTGAAATCTGAATCTTTGGCGTCGATAACCAAAAAATACAGATTTTCAGACGGTTACGCAACCTCCGCCGCCTTCTCGTGAATTATCCGGGTTAAACTGTCGGCCCCAGCGCCCTCCTCTCGGGACATTGCTGAGCAATGCAAAGTCGGGCAGGGCATGGTACAGAACGTCGACCGTCAGATTGCCGAGTTCCAGCTCCGCATTGCCGTCCTGAACGCCACTACCGCGCTTGGCATCCCCTTCACACAGGATGTGGAACAGGTTTCCCGGGGAAAGGCGAAGCTTGGTCATCACCCAGCTTTTGCAACAGAGCCGAACTACGCGCTCGTCGCCGAAGGTTCCTCTTTTTTGCAAGTTCACAACCAATGTCCGCGACCGCTACGCCCCATAATTCCAAGAGCGCTGTGAGGGACCGCTTCCAGTTCCAATGTTGCCGCCAAAGTTCTCGTGACCGGACTTCGCCGCGTTGACAACGAGCCAGGCAAGCAGGCATCGTTTTTCCACGAAAGCGGTTTGAACTCAGGCCGTGACCTAGAGAACACAGGGTGCAAGCCCGGGGGAGGATAGATGAACAAGCTGCTGACGGGCACCGCCATTGCGGTGCTCACCGCGAACATGGCCGGAGCCGAGGCCCACCTCACATTCATGCCGGGGGAGGGCGAATTCACCTGGGACAGCTTCCAGGAATTTGCCGGTTCAACCGACCTGAGCGGCCAGACTCTCGACATCACCGGCCCTTGGACCGGCGACGAGAAGGTCAAGGCGGACATCATGTTCGACTATTTCGAAGAAGCTACCGGCGCGACGGTCAATTATTCCGGCTCCGACAGCTTCGAGCAGGACATCGTCATTTCCTCCCGGGCCGGGTCGGCGCCGAACATTGCCGTGTTCCCGCAACCCGGACTAGCCGCCGATATGGCGAGCCAGGGGCTTCTGACGCCGCTGCCGGAGGGCACGGCCGAATGGGTCGCCGACAATTACGCAGCGGGTCAGTCGTGGGTCGATCTCGCGACGTTCGAAGGGCCGGACGGTGAGGAGGACCTCTACGGCCTGTTCTACCGCGTCGACGTCAAATCGTTCGTTTGGTATTCGCCCGCCGCATTCGACGAAATGGGATATGATATCCCGGAGTCGATGGAAGAGCTCAAGGCGCTGACCGACCAGATCGTCGAGGACGGCGGCACGCCCTGGTGCATCGGTCTCGGCTCGGGTGCCGCGACAGGCTGGCCCGCGACGGACTGGGTCGAGGACATGATGCTCCGCACGCAGCCGCCCGAGATCTACGACCAGTGGGTCAACAACGAGATCCCGTTCGATGCGCCCGAGGTCGTGAATGCGATCGAGGAATTCGGCTACTTTGCGAAGAACGACGATTACGTCAACGGCGGCGCTCAGGCGGTTGCCTCGACCGACTTCCGCGACAGCCCGACCGGCCTCTTCGAAATCCCGCCGCAATGCTACATGCACCGTCAGGCGTCATTCATTCCGGCCTTCTTCCCGGCAGGAAGCGAAGTCGGGGTCGACGTCGACTTCTTTTATTTCCCTGCCTACGAGGAGCGTGATCTCGGCAACCCGGTCCTCGGGGCGGGAACGCTGTTCTCGATCACCGATCCGTCCGAGGCGGCCACCGCGATGATCGAGTACCTGAAGCTGCCGATCGCGCATGAGCTGTGGATGGCACAGGGCGGTTTCCTGACCGCGCATGCGGGCGTCAATCCGAACGTCTACGCGGATGCAAGCCTGCGCGCCCAAGGCGACATCCTTCTCGAAGCGACGACGTTCCGGTTCGATGCTTCCGATCTCATGCCGGGTGAAATCGGCGCCGGCGCGTTCTGGACAGGGATGGTCGACTACGTAACCGGCGCCTCGGCCGAAGATGTGGCCGAACGTATCCAGGAACGTTGGGAATCGCTGAATTGATCGGCGACGGCCCGCTCCGAAAGGGGCGGGCCGAATTGCTTTGACCATCGCTTCGATGCCGGTCAAAGCTGCTGAACCTGCATTGCCATCTTGGGGGGAGGGGCCATGTCACCGCTGATACAGGGCATATTGACGATCGTTATCGGCGTGACCGGTTGCATCGGCTATTTCTGGAGTTCGAATTTCGTGCTCGACCGCTTCGTCTTTCCCGCAAGGGGGCCGGAGGCCGGGCGCAACATCAACCGCGCCAATGCGGTGCGGCCTTGGCTATTTCTTCTTCCCGCTTTAGCGGCTTTGTCACTTTACCTCGTCTACCCGGTATTCGGCAGCTTCTGGCGGTCGCTCTTCAACCGGGCCGGAACGGAATTCGTGGGGCTCGGGAATTACGGGCTCCTGTTCGGCGACGGTGAATTCCGGACGGCGCTCTTCAATAATTTCCTGTGGGTTCTGGTTGTGCCCGCCATGGCGACCTTTCTTGGACTTTTGGTGGCGCAGCTGACTGACCGTTTGTCCTGGGGGAACATTGCGAAATCCCTCATCTTCATGCCGATGGCCATCTCCTTTGTCGGCGCCTCGCTGATCTGGAAATTCGTCTACGCGGTCGATCCGGAGATTGGCATCATCAACGCGATGCGCGGCACGCTCGACATGTCGCCTCTCGATCCGCTGCAGGTCGGGTTCTGGAACAACTTCTTTTTGATGGTCATTCTGGTCTGGGTCCAGACTGGCTTCGCCATGGTAATCCTGTCGGCCGCGCTCCGCGGCATTCCGGAGGAGACGGTCGAGGCCGCGATCATCGACGGCGCATCGCCGGCGCAGATCTTCTTCAAGATCAAGATACCGCAGATCATGGGCACGATCGTCGTCGTCTGGACGACGATCACAATCCTTGTGCTGAAAGTCTTCGACATCGTCTACACGATGACCGGCGGCAATTTCGGGACGCAGATCCTGCCAAGTTACATGATGGAATACATGTTCCGCGACGACGGGCGCGCGACGGCCGTCGCCTTTGTCATCATGATCATCGTCCTGCCGGTGATGGTCTGGAACATCGTGCAGGCCCGTAAGGAGGTGCGCTGACATGGCGAAGGACGACGACGGCATCGCAGGCTCCAAGACCTCGCTCTCGCTGGTCACGAACCTCTCGGTCATATTCCTTGTGGTTCTCTGGCTGATCCCGACGGTCGGCCTGTTCGTGAGTTCCTTCAGGGACCGCGATGCGATTACCGAATCGGGCTGGTGGAAGTCGCCCTTTCCGACGCAGGAGAACATCGCCGTCCAGACCGAGGGTGAGTTCGTCGAGACCCCCGAAGGCTGGGTGCTGACCGGAAACGTATTCGGCGAAGAAGGCAGCGGAGAGATCGTCGCATTCGGCGGCTCGCGCGCGGAACCGACGGCCTTCGCGCCGGGTGAGACGGGCGAACTCGTGCGCGGGCGGACGCTTCAGATCGCCGAGACCGGAGATTTCACCTACTTCTATCCGGATGAACCTTCGCGCAATCCGACTGTCTACATCGCTGCCGAGGTGCCGCCCAACTTCTCCTTGGTCAATTACGAGACGATTCTCGAATCGGCGGGCATGGATGTCGCCTTCATCAATACGCTGACGGTAACGATCCCGGCGACGATCATTCCGATACTGATCGCCGCCTTCGCCGCCTATGCGCTGGCCTGGATGGATTTTCCGTTTCGCGGCACGATCATCGCGATCGTCGTGGGCCTGCTCGTCGTGCCGTTGCAGCTTGCGCTGGTCCCGATGCTGCAATTCCACAACCAGATCGGCATCGGGCAGAGTTTCTATGGCATATGGTTCGCCCATACCGGCTTCGGCCTGCCATTGGCGATTTACCTTTTGCGAAACTACATGGTCGGTCTGCCGCGCGACATCATCGAAAGCGCGAAGGTCGACGGTGCCACGGACTTTCAGGTCTTCACCCGCATCGTCCTCCCGCTCAGCTTTCCGGCGCTGGCCTCTTTCGCGATCTTCCAGTTTCTCTGGACGTGGAACGACCTGCTCATCGCAAAGGTTTTCCTGCCCGCCAGCAGCGACAGCTGGGTGATGACGGTCAAGATCGCCGACGACCTTCTGGGCTCGCGGGGCGGGGACTGGGGCATACTTGCCGCAGCCGCCTTCGTTTCGATCGCCGTGCCCCTTGTGGTGTTCTTCACGATGCAGCGATACCTCGTCCGCGGCCTATTGGCTGGCTCCGTGAAATAGCCTGAGACTGGACACCGCAGCATGACAGCGACCGCCGAAGCGCCTCTGGCCGCCACCAATCCCGACTGGTGGCGGGGAGGGATCATCTATCAAATCTATCCCCGCTCTTTTCAAGACACGACCGGCGACGGAATCGGCGATCTTCCCGGTATCACCGAGCGGATCCCCTACGTCGCGTCTCTGGGCGTGGATGCCATCTGGATCAGTCCGTTCTTCACGTCGCCGATGAAGGATTTCGGCTACGACGTCAGCGATTATTGCGACGTCGACCCGATGTTCGGCACTCTGGAGGATTTCGCACACCTCGTCGCGACTGCGCACCGGCATGGTGTGCGCGTGATGATCGATCTCGTCCTCTCGCATTCCTCGGACCAGCATCCCTGGTTCGTCGAAAGCCGCTCGAGCCTGTCCAACGGAAAGTCCGATTGGTACGTCTGGGCCGACCCGAAGCCGGATGGAACACCGCCCAACAACTGGCTGTCGATCTTCGGCGGTACGGCTTGGCAATGGGACGCCCGGCGGCTCCAATATTATCTGCACAACTTTCTCATTTCGCAGCCCGACCTCAACTTCCACAATCTGGAGGTGCAGGACGCGCTGCTCGACGTAACGCGGTTCTGGCTGGATCTGGGCGTGGACGGCTTCCGCCTCGATACGATAAACTTCTACTTCGCCGACGCGGACCTCCGCGATAATCCGGCCCTTCCGCCGGAGCACCGCAATGCCACGATTGCGCCCTCGGTGAACCCTTACAACCACCAGGACCACATGTTCTCCAAGAACCAGCCGGAGAACCTGCTCTTCCTGCGCCGCTTCCGCGAATTGCTCGACGAATATGGCGCTTGCGCCGTGGGCGAGGTCGGCGACGCGCAGCGCGGGATGGAACTGCTGGGTGAGTATACCCGCGACGGGCAGGGCGTGCAGATGTGCTACGCCTTCGATTTCCTCGCGGCCGAGCCGCTGACGGCTGCACGGATCGTCGACGTGTTCCACCGCCTCGACCGCGAGGCGCCCGACGGCTGGGCCTGCTGGGCTTTCTCGAACCATGACGTAACACGTCATGTCACACGGTGGGGTCTAAGTCATGCGGGCGCGCGGGCCTACGCGACGCTGATCTGCTGTCTGCGCGGCTCGGTCTGTCTTTATCAGGGCGAGGAGCTTGGGCTTCCGGAGGCAGACGTCGCGTTCGAGGATTTGCAGGACCCCTACGGCATCCAGTTCTGGCCCGAGTTCAAAGGCCGCGACGGCTGTCGCACGCCGATGGTCTGGGAGCCGTCGAACCGCAACGGCGGCTTCAGCGATGTCCGGCCCTGGCTGCCGGTCTCCTCCGATCATCTCGGCCACTCGGTCGCCTTGCAGGAGGATCGGGACGACGCGATCCTGCATCACTATCGGGCGGTAATCTCGATGCGCACCACGTCGCTGGCCCTGCGCCGCGGCGAACAGGACGGGATCGAGGCCCGCGGCAATCTTCTGACATTCACGCGCGTCGCAGATGGGGAGCGCATCTTCTGCGCCTTCAATCTCGGCGAGAGCGAGGTCGCTCTGACCCTGCCGGAGGGGTCGTGGAACCTCGTGGAGGGGATTGGCGCGACGATGCCGGGGGCGGGCGGCATGACGCTAGGCCCTTGGGAGTACGCGATATTGCGCGCGGCGTGACATAACATCGAGGGAGGAAGAGCATGGCCAATCTGAAGCTGACGGACGTACAGAAGGTCTATGGAGGGCAGGTTGAGGTCCTCAAGGACATCAACCTCGACATCGAGACGGGCGAGCTGATTGTCTTCGTCGGGCCCTCGGGTTGCGGCAAATCCACCCTCCTGCGAATGATCGCGGGCCTCGAGAAGATCTCCGGCGGGACGCTGGAAATCGACGGAACGGTAGTCAATGACGTGCCCCCGTCCGAACGGGGCATTGCCATGGTGTTCCAGTCCTACGCGCTCTACCCGCACATGACCGTGCGCGAAAACATGCAGTTCGCGCTCAAGATCGCCAAGAAATCCAAGGAGGAAATGAACGCGGCGGTCGAGGCCGCGGCCAACAAGCTGCAGCTGACCCCCTATCTCGACCGGCTGCCCAAGGCCCTTTCCGGCGGTCAGCGTCAGCGCGTCGCGATCGGCCGGTCGATCGTTCGCGACCCGAAGGTTTACCTGTTCGACGAACCGCTTTCGAACCTCGATGCCGCCCTCCGTGTCGCGACCCGGATCGAGATCGCGCAGCTCAAGGAGCAGATGCCCGAATCCACGATGATCTACGTCACCCACGACCAGGTGGAGGCGATGACGCTGGCCACCCGGATCGTCGTTCTCGCCAACAAGGGGATCGCACAGGTCGGCACGCCGCTCGATCTCTACGAGCGTCCGAATGGAGAGTTCGTGGCCCAGTTCATCGGCTCGCCCGCAATGAACCTGCTGCCCGGAGAGATCGTCGGAACCGGTGCGACAACGACGCTGAAGCTCGACCAGGGCGGCGGCACCATCACGTCGACCGTGCCTAGCAAGCCGGAAGATCAGGGTGCGCAGGTCAACGTCGGCATCCGCCCCGAGGACATGGTTCCGACCGATGGCTCCGATTTCGCATATTCAGGCAAGGTGGAAATCGTCGAGGCACTGGGCGAGGTGACGCAGCTCTATTTCGAAACCCCCAAGGCCGAGAGCGATTCCCGCGCCGTCATCGCCAAGCTGCACGGAATACACACCGACATTCGCGGACGTGAGATGCAGCTGACCGGTGCGCCGGAAAAGGTGCACATATTCAGGAACGGAGTGTCGCTCCTCTACAGATGATACGTCGGGCTCCTCCAGCCGCATTCGCAGGACGGGACGTCCGGATCCCCGTCCTTGGAGATCCGGACCCCTTCATCGTTTAGACAAAGGTGTTGGAGTGCTCAGGCCGCCGCGACCGAGGGTTCTCCTCCCGATCAACCGCTCTACGCTGTCCCGCCGGATGAGCTAGGCCTCCGCCGCCTCGTCGAGGAAACGGACCGTGCCGATATAGGGGAGATTGCGGTTCCTCTGCGCGTAGTCGATGCCGTAGCCCACGACGAAGGCATCAGGGATCTCGAACCCCGTCCAGGTCGCGCGCACGTCAACTTCCCGCCGCGACGGCTTGTCGAGGAGCGCGATCGTCTCCAACCGTGCCGGGCTGCGCGACCTCAGAAACGCCGTGACGTGGTGCAACGTGTGACCCGTATCGACGATGTCCTCGACCACCAGAACGTCGCGACCCGCGATCTCTCCACGCAAATCCTTCAGTATCCGGACTTCGCGGCTCGACACCATCGCGTCGCCGTAACTGCTGGCCTCAAGGAAATCGACCTCGACCGGAAGGTTCAGTTCCCGCACGAGGTCGGCGATGAACACGAAAGAGCCGCGGAGCAGGCCGACCACGACCAGCTTGTCAGTCCCGGCAAAACGCTGCTCGATCTCCCGGGCCAGCGCCTCGATCCGGGCGGCAATCGCCTTGGCCGAGATCATCTGATCGATCGCGTATTTCTGAGCCATCTTGCTCCCTCAGGACCCTTCGTCCATCACACGCGTTATCACGATTAATCCTTGGACATGAAGAGGCCCGATGCCCCGCCATTCCGAAACCCGCGAGTTGCCGTACACGGCGCAACAGATGTATGACCTCGTCGCAGATGTCGGGAACTATCCCGAGTTCCTGCCATGGACCGCCGCCGCGCGCATCCGTTCGCGCGAAGATACGGCCGACGGTGAGGTCATGTTAGCCGACCTCGTCATCTCGTTCAAAGTGTTCCGCGAAAGCTTCGGCTCGAAGGTCACCCTGCACCCAAAAGAAAAACGGATCGAGACGGAGTATCTCGACGGGCCGTTCCGACACATGGAGTCGGAATGGCGGTTCGAGGAAATTCCAAACGCGGCAAACCCGTGCTGCAAGGTGCATTTTTGGGTCGATTTCGAGTTTCGCAACCGCCTCATCGGCTCGGTTGCGAACCGCGTGTTCAACGAGGCGATGCAGCGGGTCGTGGCGGCCTTCGAGAAGCGCGCGAAGCAGCTCTACGGCTGAGCCGCCGCCAGCAGCAACTCGAGCGCATGATCGCGCGCGGCGGCTCGCACCGCATCGCGGCCAAGGGCCCCGAATTCGACAGTCTCTGTTCGCACGCCGCGCGCATCGGCCAGACCGAAGCAGACCCGTCCCTCGGGTTTGTGGTCGGAGCCGCCGGGCCCCGCGATGCCGGTGATCGCAACGGCAAGGTCCGCGCCGGACCGCTCCCGCGCACCCGCCGCCATCTCCTGCGCAACTTCTTCGGAGACGGCGCCGTGCGCGATCAACGTCATCTGCGAAACGCCCAACATCTCGCGCTTCGCCGCATTGGCATAGGTGACGGCGCCCCACTGGAACATCGCCGATGCGCCAGGCAGGGCGGTCAGGGCGGCGGCCAGCGACCCGCCGGTACAACTCTCCGCCGTGGCGACCGTCAGGCGCTGTTCGATGCAGATTTCCAGAAGATCACTTGCCCGGTTCATAGATGTGCCAGCCCCGCCAGCACGACCACACCGATAGCCGCCATCGCCCCCGCCACCGCGTCGTCCAGAACCACGCCCCAAACATCGTCGCGCCGATCCACCGCACCGACCGGACCCGGCTTCCAGATATCGAACAGGCGGAACAGAAGGAACGCCGCGACCCATCCGGGCCAGAGCGCGGTCACCGGCGCCCCCGCCATGGCCGCGCCCCACGCAATCGGCATGAGGGCGATCCACTGGCCCAGCACCTCGTCGATCACCACTTCGCCCGGGTCGTGGTCGTCCGATCCGCGCGTCACCTCCCGTGTGGCCCACGCGGCCAAGGGAACGAGTAGTACGGTCAACGCTGTGAACAGGATCGGGCCGCCCTGCATCACCACCCACCCGAGCGGCAGGGCCGCCAATGAGCCCCACGTGCCCGGTCCGGGCCGCAGCAATCCGACATAGCCGCAGGTCGCGACGGCATGGGCCAGTCGGTTCATGCCGAGACCAGCGTTGCGGTCGCCGTGCAGGCGATGCCTTCGCCACGGCCGGGAAACCCGAGCCGCTCCGTCGTCGTGGCCTTGATGGAAACGCGGTCGATGCCGATCCCGACTATTTCGGCAACGCGGGCGCGCATCGCGTCGGCGTGAGGACCGACTTTCGGGAATTCACAGATCAGGGTCGCGTCGAGGTTCGAGAGCTCGAAACCCTTCTCCCTCGCAAGACCGACCGCGTGGGCGAGGAAGACGGATGAGTCGGTCCCCTTCCACTGCGGGTCGGAGGGCGGGAAATGTCGCCCGATATCGCCCTCGGCCAATGCGCCGTAGATCGCATCGGTCAAAGTGTGCAGCCCGACATCCGCATCGGAATGCCCGTCAAGCCCATGCGAATGCGGAACCGCCACACCGCACAGCATCACGTGGTCGCCGTCCCCGAACCGGTGGACGTCGAACCCGTTTCCAACCCGCACATCCATCCCGAGTCCCCTTTCGAACCGGGCGAAGTCGTCCGGACCGGTGATCTTCATGTTGCGTTCGTCGCCCGCGACGATCGCGACGTCCAGCCCCGCCGCACGGGCAACTTCCACATCGTCGGCGGCCTCGCCGGGATGCGCCTCGTGGGCCGCGCGGATCGCGTCGGCCCGAAACCCCTGCGGCGTCTGTGCACGCCATAGACCGCTGCGGTCGCGGGTTCCGGTTACGGTGGTCTCGCCCTCCCACAGCGCGTCAACGACGGGCAAAGCGGGCGCCGCACCGTCATGGTTGCGTAACGCACCAGTCACGCGGTCGATGACGGCACCCGTCACACCAGGCCGCGCGGCGTCGTGGATCAGCACGAACGGCGTCGTGACGGCGGCCAGACCGGCCCTGACGGAGGCGCTGCGCGTCGCACCTCCCGCGACCAGATGGGCATCCGGAGCCGCGGCGCGCGCCAGATCCTCGTCGTCGGGATGAACGGCCACGACCATGTCGGCGACCCGATCCGCGAAAGCGGCGATCGTCAGCGAGATCATCGGAACGCCACGAAGGTTGCGGTATTGCTTCGGGATTTCACCGCCCGCGCGCGTGCCTCTGCCGGCGGCAACGATCAGGGCGGTAAGCTGGCTGGGTTCCATTGCGGATCTCCACGGGATTGCGCCGTGCCTAGCCTCAGGCTCTGATACTGACAACCGGCGAGGCACGGGGCTGGCAAGCTGCACAATTTTTGGGCATTTGGAGCCTGACGATGCTGCAATCCTCTGCCGTCCCTGCCGTATCCCGCCCAGATCGCTTAACCATGACCCGAACTGCCCGGAAATCCATCACGTGACTGATCTCTCTGCCTTTCCCCTCGACCCACGCCTGACGGAGCTTGGCCTCACGAGCCCCGTGGCTCTCGCGCCCATGGCGGGCATCACCGATTTGCCGACGCGTCAGATCGTGCAAGAATTTGGCGCGGGGCTGGTGGTCTCGGAGATGGTCGCGTCGCGCGAGATGGTCGAGGCCAAGCCGTCGGTCCGTGATCGCGCGGAAATCGGCGCCGCACGTTCGGGCACCGCGGTCCAGATTGCCGGGCGCGACGCACATTGGATGGCCGAGGCCGCGCGGATGCTCGAAGGGCAGGGCGCCGCGATCATCGACATCAACATGGGCTGCCCCGCAAAGAAGGTGACCGGCGGCTTCTCCGGCTCCGCCCTGCTGCGCGATCACGATCATGCGCTGCGCCTGATCGATGCGGTGGTCGGCGCCGTGACGGTTCCGGTGACGCTGAAAACGCGTCTGGGGTGGGACGACGACAGCCGCGACACTGCCGCGCTCGCCGTCCGTGCCGAGGCGGCGGGTATCCGGATGCTGACGATCCACGGTCGGACACGGTGCCAGTTCTACAAGGGGCACGCCGACTGGGAAGCTATCCGGCACGTGGTCGAAGCGGTCTCAATTCCCGTCCTGGCCAATGGCGACATTACCGATCCGGAGCAGGCGCGTGCCGCCCTCGCGGTATCGGGTGCGGCGGGTGTCATGGTCGGGCGCGGTGCGCAAGGACGGCCGTGGGCGCTGGCCGAAATTGCCGCGGGGCTGGGTCATGGCGCGGGGCCATGTGTGCCGCGTGGCGCAGACTTCGCCACGCTCGTCATCCGGCATTACGGCGCAATCCTGAACTTCTACGGGACGGCCCTCGGCGGCCGTGTCGCGCGTAAGCATCTCGGCTGGTACATGGACGAAGCCGCGACCTCTCCGGAACGCCGCCGTGCTATCTTGACCGCTCCGCCCGAGGCCGTTGCCGACCTGCTTTCCGAAACGCTGGCGGCGCCGGCGAGGCGGGCCGCATGACGCAAGGCCGGGTCTGGCAGGCTCTACCGATGGCGGCCCTCGTGCTCGATGCCAATGACCGGATCGAGGAAGTGAACGGCCCCGCCGAAGGGCTGTTCAACCGCTCCGCCAGATCCCTGACCGGTGCGGTCCTGACCGAGCTGACGGAGATCGACGGCGATCTCTCCACCGTGACTGCGCGGGTCCGACGCACCTTGGCTCCCATGACCCTGCATGATGCGCGCCTGTCGATCGGGCGGGCGCCGGCGATCGGCTGCGAATTGCATGCGGCGCCGATGGAAGACGGTGTCCTCGTCCTCATTTCGCCCCGCGACATCGCCGGCCGTCTCGACCGCGCCCGCAAATCGCGCAATGCGGCCCGCTCTGCGATCGGGATGGCCGAAATGCTGGCCCACGAAATCAAGAACCCGCTCGCCGGCATTACCGGCGCGGCGCAACTTCTCAGCATGAACCTTTCGGACGACGACCTTGAACTGACGGACCTGATCGTCGCCGAAAGCCGGCGCATCGTGAAGCTGCTGGAACAGGTGGAGCAGTTCGGGAACCTGCGCCCGCCGGAACGCCGCGCCGTCAACGTTCACGATATCCTCGACCGCGCGCGCCGATCCGCGATGGTCGGCTTTGCCGCGCATATGATGATCGTCGAGGACTACGATCCGTCCCTGCCAAATGTCTGGGGCGATCCAGATCAGTTGCAGCAGGTAATCCTGAACCTGCTGAAGAACGCCGCCCAAGTCGGCGCGCAGGGGGGGCGAATCACGATCCGCACCTTCTACGAGCTGGCGTTGCGCGTTCGCCGCCCGGACGGCACCGGCGGGACCGTTCCGCTCCAGATCGAGATCAGCGATGACGGCCCCGGCATTCCCAACGAGATCGCCGCCAGCCTCTTCGACCCGTTCGTCTCGGGCCGCGAAAACGGAACGGGCCTCGGGCTCGCCTTGGTGTCGAAGATCGTCGGCGACCACGACGGCTGGATCTCCGTCGAAAGCGAGCCCGGTCGCACGACGTTCCGCATTTCCCTGCCCCTCGCCCCAAACCACACGAAGAACGACGCGCAAACGCCGGAAAGGTAACGATATGGATGGAACGATCCTCGTTGCGGACGACGACCGCACGATCCGAACCGTACTGACCCAGGCGCTCACCCGCGCCGGTTGCAAGGTGCATGCGACGGCGTCGCTGGTGACGTTGATGCGGTGGGTGGAGGAGGGGAAGGGCGACCTCGTCATCTCCGACGTCATCATGCCCGACGGCAACGGGCTGGAAACCCTGCCGAAGATCGCGGAGGCCCGGCCCGGCCTGCCCGTCATCGTTATCTCGGCGCAGAACACCATCATGACGGCCATACAGGCGGCCGAGGCGGAAGCGTTCGACTATCTCCCGAAGCCGTTCGACCTGCCCGACCTGATGAAGCGCGCGTCCCGTGCCCTCGAGCAGAAGCGGAACGCGACACCCGCGGCGGAACGCACGGAGGCCGGTCCCGCCGACGAGCTCCCTCTGGTCGGGCGCACAGCGCGGATGCAGGCGCTCTACCGGCTCGTGGCGCGGGTGATGAACACCGATCTTCCCGTCCTGGTGACGGGTGAAAGCGGTACCGGAAAATCCTTGATCGCACGCGCGATTCACGACTTCTCAGATCGGCGTACGCTGCCCTTCGTGACGGCGACGGGGGCGGACCTGACCGGCTACGACGCAACGGCGGAACTCGTGGCAAAGGCCCGAGGCGGCTCGATCCTGTTCGACGAGGTGGGCGATCTTGAGCCTGAGGCCCAGAGCCGCGTCGTGCGGATGCTCGACACGCTGGCCGAGGGCGGCCCCCGCATCATGGCCACATCGCAGCGCGATCTCGCGCCCCTTCTCGACGCCAAGGGTCCCGATGGCTTCCGGTCGGACCTCTATTACCGGATCGCGGGAGCGCAACTCGACGTACCTGCCTTGCGCGAACGGGTGGACGATATTCCCTTGCTCTCCACGCACTTCCTCGCGCGTGCCGAACGCGAAGGCGGATCGATGCGCCGCTTCTCCGACGAGGCGATGACCCTTATCCGGGCACATCCCTGGCCGGGCAACGTGCGACAGCTTGAAAATATCGTTCGCCGTCTCGTCGCGACCAGTCCGGCGGAGGTTATCGCCAAGTCGGAAGTTGAGGCCGTTCTGACGAATGTGCCTTCCGGTCCGCGGGCCGCGGCGGCCGGAGACAACCTGAGCGAGGCGGTCGAGGGTCACCTGCGCCGCTACTTCGACCTGCAGGCGGGGCAGCTCCCCCCGCCGGGTCTTTACCAAAGGGTTCTTCGAGAGGTGGAGGCCCCGCTGATCGAAATCGCGCTCGATGCCACCGGCGGAAATCAGGCACGTTGCGCCGACCTGTTGGGCATCAATCGCAATACGCTGCGAAAGAAGGTTCTGGATCTGGAAATTCACGTGACACGCCGGCGCAAGTTGATGTAAAGAAGCCACAGCGTTGCAGATCGGGAACAACCCGGCGGGCCAGACGCGCGGTGGGACATTGAAGCAGGGGCAGGCGTGCGAGCTTCGCAAATTACCGGAACCGGCAGAGCCGGTCGGTCGCGCATGTTCCTGTGGGAGCGGCGGCGACAGATTCAGTCCGGCATCGCGGTCGTTCTCGTGGTGCTGGGTCCCGCACTCGTCGTGCTTACCTTCCTCGCGCTCAGCGTCCGGGGTCCGAGCGGCGACCTGACGTGGTTGCGCGGCGTCTTGCTGTTCGATGCGGTCTACATCCTTGCGGTTGCTGCGCTTGTCGTCCGGCGCCTGACACGAATGATCGCCGCCCGCCGCGCCCGCTCCGCCGGGTCACAGCTTCACCTGCGGCTGACCGGGGTGTTCACCGGAATCGCGCTGGTGCCCACCATCCTGACCGCCGTATTCGCGACGGTCACGATAAATATCGGGCTGGAGGGTTGGTTCTCGGACCGGGTCCGCAACGCGCTTGGCAATTCGGTGGAGGCGGCGCAGGCCTATGCGCAGGAGGTCCGCGACGGGCTCACGGAGGATGCCCGCGCGCTCGGCAGCTATCTCGACGTCGCCAAGCGTGCCGCGTTCTTCATGGATGACGGCAATCTGCGCGAGGTTCTCGCCGACGGACAGGCGCAGATCCAGCGCGGCTTGGAGGAAGCCTTCGTCGTGGACGGCGCCGGTGAAATTCGGGCGCGGGGCGAGCGCTCCTACCTCTTCGATTTCGAGCCAATTCCGCCAGAACGCCTCGATCAGGCGGAGAACGGATCGGTCATCCTGATCGAGGACAAGGAAATCAATGAGTTTCGCGTTCTTCTTAAACTCGATGCCTATCCCGACCGCTACCTTTATGTCACGCGAGCCGTGGATGGGGACATCCTGCAACTCCTCGACGAGACGCGGGCGACAGCGCAGCTTTATCAACAGCTTGAGCGGGATCGCGGGCGCATCCTGTTCGAATTCGCTCTCCTCTATCTCGGCTTTGCGCTGATCCTAATCCTTGCGGCGACCTGGGCAGGCCTATGGTTCGCCGAGCGGCTGTCGCGTCCCGTCGGCAGGCTCGCCGGCGCGGCGCAGCGGGTGGGGCAGGGCGACCTCTCCGTGCGCGTTACCGAGGAGGACGGAGACGACGAGATTGCCATGCTCGGGCGGATCTTCAACCAGATGACCCGGCAGTTGAAGGGACAGCGCGACGCCCTCGTCGAGACCAACATGCAGACCGAACGGCGGCGGCGGCTCTTCGACTCGGTCCTCGGGTCGGTGACGGCCGGGGTGATCGGCCTCGACCCCGACGGGCGCATCGACTTCATGAACCGCTCGGCCCAGCGGCTTCTGGTTCTCGACGAGGAGCGCTACGGCGTCGATCTCGGGCGCGTCGTTCCGGAATTCGCGACCGTCCTCTCCCGGCTGCAGGAGACCCATGCCGATACGATGCAGGAGGAGATCCGCCTCACCCGCGGCGGCAAGCTCGAGAGCCTTCTCGTCCGCATCGCCACGCGGCCCGGTGCCGATGAGGCGCCGGAGGGCTACGTAGTCGCCTTCGACGACGTCACCGACCTCGTCAGTGCGCAGCGGATGGCCGCCTGGGGCGACGTCGCGCGTCGCATCGCGCACGAGATCAAGAACCCCCTGACCCCGATCCGCCTGTCGGCTCAGCGCGTCAACCGCCGCTTCGGCAAGGAATTGTCACCCGAAAGCGCCGCGAAGCTGGGGGAACTGACTGATGTCATCGTCCGGCAGACTGGCGATCTGGGGCGCATCGTCGACGAGTTCTCCCGCTTCGCCCGGATGCCGGAGCCGGAGCGCAGGCGCGGCGATCTGGCCGCCCTTCTGCGCGAGACGGTGACGCTTCAGCGCGCCGCGCTCGACCCGATCGAACTCGTCGCCACCATTCCGGACGGGCCGCTGCCGGCGGAATTCGATCACACGATGATGGGCCAGGCCTTCACGAACCTCGTCAAGAATGCCGGCGAAGCGATCGAGACGCGCGAGGAGAAGCTGGATGCGCCGTTCGAGAAGCGTGTGAAGGTCACGCTGGAGACGCTTGATCATCATGTGGAAATTCGCATTGCCGATACCGGAGTCGGCTTGCCGCAGGATCGGGCGCGTCTGTTCGAACCCTACGTGACGACCCGCGACAAGGGGACGGGCCTCGGCCTTCCCATCGTCAAGAAGATCATCGAGGAGCACGGAGGCACGCTCGACCTGCGCGATGCCGAACCGGGCCCCGACGGACACCGGGGGGCGGAGGCCGTGATCCGCCTCCCCCGCATCGAGGAGGAGCACTGACCATGGCAGACATCCTGATCACCGACGACGAGGACGACATCCGGTCCCTCATCTCCGATATCCTGACGGACGAAGGCTATTCGTGTCGCACCGCCGGAACCGCCGAGGCTTGCCTGGCGGCCATCGAGGAGGAGGCACCCGCCTGCATGATCCTCGATATCTGGCTGAAGGACAGCGACATGGACGGGATCGACATCCTCAAATCGGTTCGGCGCACCCACCCCGATATCCCGATCATCATCATCTCGGGTCACGGCAACATCGAAATCGCCGTCGCCGCGATCAAGCAGGGCGCCTACGACTATATCGAGAAGCCGTTCAACCTCGATCAGCTGATGGTCGTCGTCACCCGCGCGATGGAGACGTCGCGCCTGCGATCCGAAAACAGCGAGTTGCGCCGCAAGGATGCCTCCTCCGCCGAGATGATCGGGCAGTCGATCGCCTACAAGGGCCTGCTGGGTCAGCTCAAGAAGGTGATGAATTCCAACGGTCGCGTGATGCTGACTGGCGCGGCCGGGTCCGGAAAGGAAGTCGCCGCCCGCTACATCCACGGCAAGTCCAACCGCGCGTCCGGGCCCTTCGTCACCGTCTCCTCGGCCTCGATCGAGCCGGAGCGGATGGAAATCGTGCTGTTCGGTCGCGAAAGCCCCGAGAAGGGTGTCGAGCCGGGCCTTCTGGAGCAGGCGCATGAGGGCGTGCTCTATCTCGACGAGGTGGCGGACATGCCGCAGGGCACGCAGTCCAAGATTCTGCGCGTTCTGGTGGAGCAGGCTTTCACGCGTGTCGGTGGCACCGAAAAGGTGCGCGTGGACCTGCGCGTCATTTCCTCGACCAACCGCGACCTGATGCACGAGGTCCGCAGCGGGCGTTTCCGCGAGGAACTCTATCACCGCCTCAACGTGGTCCCGATCGACGTCCCCTCGCTGGAGGAGCGGCGCGACGACATCCCCGTGCTCGCCGACCATTTCATCGCCGCCCTGAACAAGGCGCAGGGTCTGCCGCTGCGGGTCCTGTCCGACGAGACGAAGGCCCTGCTGCAAACGATGCGCTGGCCGGGAAATATCCGCCAGTTGCGCAACGTGATCGAGCGGGTCCTGATCCTGGGCGACGGGACCGGTCCGATCGAACCGTCCGAATTGCCGGCTCCCGGTGACGGTGGTGGCGATCAGGGCGACATGACGCTGTCGGGCTCGCTCGCCTCGCTTCCGCTGCGCGAGGCGCGGGAGCTTTTCGAGCGGCAATATCTGATGACGCAGATCAACCGTTTCGGCGGCAACATCTCCCGCACCGCGGCGTTCGTGGGGATGGAGCGGTCGGCCCTGCACCGAAAGCTCAAGTCGCTGGGCGTCGTCACGACCGCGCGGGGCGGTGCGCGGGTCGCGCGGGTGGACGACTAGTTCGCCGCGATCCGTCCGCTCCGTGTGACGCAAACGCCGCGCGTGTCGAAGGGCTGGCTCTGCAACACCGTCTCTCCGCCGTCGCAGGCGGGCAGGACGGTCCGGTCATAGCCCTTCGTGCGCATGCAGACGTCGATCGCCCGCTCGCGCAATGGCTCGTTCTGATCGTAATCGTAAATGTCGGGAATGTTGCTGACGCCGGTACAGATACGGTCGCGGCAGTAGCCGCCGCTCAGGGTGATGCGCGGCGCGGTCGCGATCCGCGTGGTCACGGGAAAGGCGTCCTGCGCCTCGGCCGCGCATTGCAGGTAGTCGCGTTCCGCGGCGAGCGCTGGCGTGCCGGGCCGCAGCCAGACGGCCTCGCTTCCGGCGGCGCAGGCAACGAGGAGGGCGATCGGGGGCAGGGCGAGCAGGAGTTTCATGCCTTCTGTCATAGCATCGCCGACGTGCCGGACAATGCGCACCCGCATGTTATCCGATGACCGCCCGATTGACCGCCCGCATCCGCGCGCCTATCCCGACGCCCTGATGCTGGGCCCGTAGCGGTCCGCCACGGGGGAGCGGGCATGAAAGTGATCATCTGCGGAGCCGGACAGGTCGGATGGCAGATCGCGCGCCATCTCTCGGGCGAGCGCAACGACGTGACCGTCGTCGACAACAACCCCGACCTCGTGGCCCGCGCGAGCGATACGCTGGACGTCCAGGGCATCACCGGCTTCGCCTCCTATCCCGATATCCTCGAGAAGGCGGGCGCGGAGGATGCGGACATGCTGATCGCGGCGACGCATTCGGACGAGGTCAACATGGTGACCTGCCAGATCGCCCATTCGATCTTCACGGTGCCGCGCAAGATCGCGCGCCTTCGGGCGCAGAGCTACCTGTCCGCCGTCCGCTCGGGTCTCTACCGCCGCGACCACCTGCCGATCGATGTCGTCATCTCGCCGGAGCGCGAGGTGGCCGAGGCCGCTTTGCGACGTCTGCGCGCGCCGGAGGCCTTCGATATCGAGGAGTTCATCGACGGCGGGGCCCAGTTCATCGGCCTGCATCTCGACCCCGATTGTCCGGTTCTCGACACGCCGCTGCGGCAATTGTCGGAACTGTTCTCGACCCTCCGCGCCGTGGTGGTCGGCGTACGTCGCGCCGGTGGCCGACGGCTTTTCGTGCCCGACGCGGGCGATCAGCTCAAGTCGGGGGACCAGATCTACGTCCTGTGTCACGCCGACGACCTGACCCGTACGCAGGAGATCTTCGGCAAGCAGGTTCGGCGGCAGGAGCGTGTCGTGATCATCGGCGGCGGCAATATCGGTCTCGCCGTGGCACAGGCGCTCGATTCGGCGCCGGAGCGGATCCGCGCCAAGATGATCGAACGTGATCGCCGCGCCGCCGAACGCGCGGCCGAAGCCTTGTTGCGCACCATCGTCCTCTCCGGCGACGGCCTCGACATCGAGCTTCTGCGCGAAGCCAATGTCGAACGCGCCGATTCCGTCCTGACCGTGACCGACGACGACAAGACCAATTTGCTGGCTGCCGTGCGGGCCAAGGCGGCGGGTTGCTCAAAGACGATCGCGCTGATCAACGACCCGACCCTCGTGCCGCTGCTGGAGCCGCTCGACATCGACGCCTATGTCAATCCGCGGCAGACGACGGTGTCGTCGATCCTGCGCCATGTCCGCCACGGCCGGGTTCGCAACGTCTATTCCGTTGGCGACTCCGAGGCGGAGGTGATCGAGGCGCAGGTTCTGTCCACCTCTCCCATGACCCGGCAGGCGATCCGCGACATCGACTTCCCCGAAGGCGCGCTGGTCGGATCGATCCGCAAGGCCGACGGCCGGGTGATTCGCCCCGACGGCGGCACCCGCATCGAGGAGGGCGACGTCGTCGTGATCTTCGCCCTGGCGGCCGACGTTCCGGAGGTCGAGCGGCTTCTGCAGGTGCAGGTGGACTTCTTCGGATGACCCGGATGCTCGCGCGTGTGCCGCTGATCGTGGCGCTGGCGGGCATCCTGTCGGCCACGATGTACATTCCGGCGTTCCATGCCTCCGCGCTCGATTTTCACGTGACGGCGCGGGCGTTTTTTTATGCGGGCACGATCTTTCTTGCACTGACCGCTGCGATCGGCCTCGCAACCGCACGATACGAGACCGACAATCCGACGCGGAGCAATCTTCTGGCGCTGCTGGGGGTCTTCACGCTTCTGCCCGTCATCGCGGCCGTCCCGTTAGGAGAGATCGTGCGCGACGCGAGCTTTCTGGACCTCTACGTCGAGATGGTCGCCGCAATGACCACCACGGGCGGCAGCCTGTTTGACCCGCGCCTCCTCCCCGACAGCGTCCATCTGTGGCGCGCCATGGTCGCGTGGCAGGGCGGGCTGCTGATCTGGATCGCCGCCGCCGCAATCCTCGCGCCTCTCCGCCTCGGCGGGTTCGAAGTGTCCGGTGATGTGGGGCCCCAGGGCGACGGCCCGCCCGGGCGCAGCGAGGTGACCACGCCGCAGGCCCGCGTCGCGCGTGCCGCAACGCTGCTGGTGCCGATCTATTTCGGCCTCACGCTCGCCTTGTGGATGATGCTCGTCGGCGCGGGGCAGCCGGCGACGACCGCAGTAATCCACGCCATGTCCACGCTCTCCACCTCCGGGATCACCAACGACACGGATTTCGTGGAGGCCGGCGCGGGCGTCCCGGGCGAGATCCTGATCGCGCTGTTCCTCGTCTTCGCCCTCAGCCGCCGGACCTTTTCGCCCGAGATCGGCAGGGAGCGGTTCCGCCTCCTGGCTCAGGACCGGGAGCTGTGGGTGGCCGGCATGATCATCGGCTCGGTGACGGTCTTCCTTTTCGTGCGTCACTGGATCGGCGCCTTTGACGAGGATCGGCTGACCGATACCCGCGCCGCGCTCGGCGCGCTCTGGGGGTCGGCCTTCACGGTCCTGTCCTTCCTCACCACCACCGGATTCGAGAGCACCTACTGGGACGACGCGCAGAACTGGTCAGGCTTCACCACGCCTTCGGTCCTGCTCCTGGGGCTCGCGGTCTTCGGCGGCGGCGTCGCGACCACGGCGGGAGGGGCGAAGCTTCTGCGCATCTACGCGCTCTACACCCATGGCCGGCGCGAAATGGCGATCCTCGTGCATCCCAGTTCTGTCGCCAACAAACGCCGCGGCGGCGTGCGGTTTCCTCGGGGCGGGATCAATGCCGCGTGGGTATTCTTCATGCTCTTCGCCACGTCGCTCGCGGTCGCGACGCTGGCGCTCGCGCTGGCCGGGCTTGGCTTCGCCGAGGCGCTGACGCTCGCGGTCGCGTCGCTGACGACGACCGGACCGCTGGCGGACATCGCGATCGGGGGACGCGCCGCAGTCTACGTCGTCCCCGACGCGGCCAAGCTGGTGGCGGCCGCGGTTATGGTCGTGGGGCGACTGGAATCGCTGGCGCTGATCGCACTCCTGAATCCGGATTTCTGGCGCGACTGACGCCGCGTCGGCAGGAGTGCAACACCTGTTGCCGCACCGCGTCACCGGGATTTGTTTCAGGGGTGGAAACTTGGGGAACGGGCCCTCATAACGAACGCAATGACCTTTAATCGACGCTCCGGGCAAGGGGCGCACCGGGACGGGACCGCGACCATGGCATCGGACAAGCAGAACCTTCAGGACGCCTTTCTCAATCATGTCCGCAAGACGAAGGTGCCGGTCACGATCTTTCTGATCAACGGCGTCAAACTTCAGGGCGTGATCACCTGGTTCGACAATTTCTGCGTGCTGCTGCGCCGCGACGGTCAGTCCCAGCTTGTCTACAAGCACGCGATTTCCACGGTGATGCCGGCCCAGCCGATCAATCTCTACAGCGGCGGCGACGAAGGGGATGGCTCTGACGCCGCCTGAGACGCCTGAGACGGGGCATTCGACCGAGGCGCGCGCGACCCGCTCCCTCGTCCTGCATCCCGACATGCGCGGCGGCGACCGGTCCGGCCGCGACCCGAAGCTTGCGCTGGAGGAAGCCGTCTCCCTCGCCCATGCGCTGCCGGGACTGGAGGTCGTGGGAAGCGAGGTCGTCCGCCTGCCCAAGCCGCATCCGGGCATGCTTTTCGGATCCGGCAAGGTGGAGGAGCTGCGCGCGCAGATCGAGAGAGACGAGATCGAACTCGTCCTCATCGACGGCACCGTCACCCCGGTTCAGCAGCGCAACCTCGAGCGCGCCTGGAAGGTCAAGCTGCTCGACCGCACGTCGCTCATCCTCGAAATCTTCGCCGACCGGGCCGCCACCCGCGAGGGGGTTCTTCAGGTCGAACTCGCCGCGCTAAGCTATCAACGCACGCGTCTCGTGCGGGCTTGGACCCACTTGGAGCGGCAGCGCGGCGGCCTCGGCTTCGTCGGTGGACCGGGCGAGACCCAGATCGAGGCCGACCGCCGCGCCATCGACGAGCAGATCGTCCGCATCCGCAAGCAGCTCGAAAAGGTCGTCCGCACGCGCGAACTCCACCGCGCCGCGCGTGCCAAGGTGCCGTATCCGATCGTGGCGTTCGTCGGTTACACCAACGCAGGCAAATCGACGCTGTTCAACCGGCTGACCGGGGCGGACGTCATGGCCAAGAACATGCTGTTCGCCACGCTCGACCCGACGATGCGCGCGGTCGAGCTGCCGCATAACCTCAACGTGATCCTGTCGGACACGGTGGGCTTCATCTCGGATCTGCCGACGCAGCTCGTCGCCGCTTTCCGCGCCACGCTGGAGGAAGTGCTGGATGCCGATCTAATTTTGCATGTCCGCGACATCTCCCATCCCGAGACCGAGGCTCAGGCACAGGATGTCGAGGAAATCCTTGAAGCGCTCGGCGTTCCCGACGACGTGCCGCGGCTGGAGATGTGGAACAAGGCCGACGCCTTGACACTTGAGGCGCGGCAAACGGCCGAGAACCTCGCCGCGCGGCAGGAGGATGTCTATCTCGGCTCTGCGCTGACGGGGCAGGGACTTGACCCGCTGCTCGACCGGATTGCCGCCGACCTGACCGAGACGCTCCGCGAGGTCCGCATCAGGATCCCCTTCGCCGCCGGCGCCGCCCGCGCGTGGCTTCATGAGGAGGGCGCGGTTCAAGACGAGACTCCGACGGAGGAGGGATACACGCTCGACCTGCGCTGGACGGAGCGTCAATCCGCACGCTTTGCCGCCACCTATCCGGAACTGGCGCCGGAGGAGGCCCGCCGTGCCGCCGCGCCGAAGGATGCCGACCCGGAGCGCGACCGGTCCGACGATCCGTGGGAGCCGACGTGAGCGCTGGCCGCTCTTTCTTCTGACCAAGCGCCAGGCGGGCCACGGCACCGGCGCGGCTTTTTCCGAGGTGACAGGCGCAGACCCGTCCGCTATCGTCGCCGCCACGATCGGGACGTCAGATCCCGACACGGTTGAGCAGCCTTGGACAGGACAGACATCATGACCGCATTCACGCGTCGCAGCTTTCTTGCGGCGGCCTCCGCGCCACTGGCCCTCGCGGCCTGCGGCAACGGCATCGGCAGTGCCGGCGCCCAGCGTATCGACGGCCGCGTCGATACCGCCTTCAATTTCATGTACAACACCCTTCCCGAGACGCGGACGCTGGCGGAGAAGTCGGTGGGCATCCTGATGATGCCGGTCGTGACCGAGGCGGGACTGGGCCTTGGCGGTGCCTACGGGCGCGGTGCGCTGCGGATCAACGACGTGACGGTGGATTACTACTCCACGACCGCCGCTTCGGTCGGCCTGCAGATCGGTGGCCAGCAATACAGCCACGCGCTGTTCTTCATGACGCCGGCTGCGCTTCAGAACTTCCGCACGTCGCCCGGTTGGACCGCGGGTGCGGAGCTGGAATACGCTTATCAAAATCGCGGCAAATCGATAACCACCGACACGACGGCCCTTTTGACGCCGGTCATCGCGGTCGTCTTCGGTCAGGCCGGCCTCTTGGCGGGCGCATCGCTCGAAGGCGCGAAATATAACCGCATCATTCCCTGATGTTGGTGAGCACAATGGCGGCGAGCGGTACATCCCGTCGGAGCCATGTGCCTCGGAAGGATCGCCCGGCCCGCGCACGTTTTCGCTCTTGCGGCGCCGCGCTCGCCGCACTAGAACGCGTCCACTTCACAGGCGGGGGCGGGCCCCTGGGGGAGACATCCCCGGACGGTCCACCGGTTGAGCCAACGCTCTGATCCCCCGCCGAGGATCAAACCGGAAAGGTATTGAATACATGGCTTTGCCTGATTTCTCCTTGCGTCAACTTCTCGAATCCGGCGTCCACTTCGGACACCAGACCCAGCGGTGGAACCCCCGCATGGCGCCCTATATCTACGGCGCCAAGAACGGCATCCACATCATGGACCTCACCCAGACGGTCCCCCTGCTGGAGCAGGCCCTCACCGTTGTCCGCGACACCGTTGCCCGCGGCGGCCGTGTCCTTTTCGTGGGCACCAAGCGTCAGGCCCAGAAGCCGATCGCCGATGCGGCCGAGCGTTGCGCGCAATACTACATGAACCACCGCTGGCTGGGCGGCACGCTCACCAACTGGAAGACGGTCTCGAACTCGATCCAGCGTCTCAAGAGCATCGACGAGGCGATGGAGCAGGGCGGCGAAGGCCTTACCAAGAAAGAGCGCCTGAACATGGAGCGGGACCAGCAGAAGCTTCAGGCTTCGCTGGGCGGCATACGCGAGATGGGCGGCCTGCCGGAGCTTCTGTTCGTCATCGACGTTAACAAGGAAGATCTGGCGATTGCCGAAGCCAAGAAGCTCGGCATCCCGGTCGTCGCGATCGTCGACACGAACTGCTCCCCCGATGGCGTCGATTATGTCATTCCCGGCAATGACGATGCGGCCCGCGCGATTGCGCTCTACTGCGACCTCGTCAGCCGCGCCGCCCTTGACGGAATGAGCGCGCAGCTCGGCGCCGCTGGCGTCGACATCGGCGAGATGGAGCAGGGCGTGGACGAGGATATCGACGCCGGTGCGGCCGAAGAGCCTGCTGCCGAGGCTGGCGCGGAAGAGGCCAAGGCCGAGGCCTGACCCACCCGTTACGGAACTTTCGCGGGGCGGCGTTATATAAACGGCGTCCCGTAACCCATTGAAGGAGAGTATAGGATGGCGATCACCGCTGCACAGGTGAAAGAACTCCGCGAGACGACCGGCGCGGGCATGATGGACGCCAAGAAGGCGCTGACCGAGACCGATGGCGACATGGAGGCGGCGATCGACTGGCTGCGCACCAAGGGTCTCGCCAAGGCCGCCAAGAAATCCGGCCGCACCGCCGCCGAAGGCCTCGTGGCGGTTGCCGTCGATGATGGCACCGGCGTTGTGGTCGAGGTGAACTCCGAGACCGACTTCGTCGCCAAGAACGCCGATTTCCAGAAGATGGTGAAGGACATAGCCGACACCGCGCTCAAGGTGCCGGATCTCGGTGCGCTGACCGATACCGAAATCGGCGGCAAGACCATCGGCGCGATCATCACCGATAAGATCGCCACCATCGGCGAGAATATGTCCGTGCGCCGGATGGAAAAGCTGTCGAGCGAATCGATCGTCACCTATGTCCACAACGCCGCCGCGCCGGACATGGGCAAGATCGGGGTTCTGGTGGGGCTGTCCGGCTCTAACGACGCGTTCGGCAAGCAGGTTGCGATGCACATCGCTGCGACCAATCCCGCCGCGCTCAACGAGTCCGAGCTCGACGCGTCGCTCGTCGAGAAGGAGCGTCAGGTCCAGATCGACATTGCGCGCGAGAGCGGCAAGCCCGAGCAGGTCATCGAGAAGATGATCGAAGGCCGTATGAAGAAGTACATGGCAGAGGTTACGCTGGTGAATCAGCAATTCGTCATCGATCCCGACAAGACCGTCGGTCAGGCCGCCGCCGATGCGGGCGTCGAGATCACTGGCTATGTCCGGCTCGAGGTCGGCGAAGGCATCGAGAAGGTGAAGGAAGATTTCGCCGCCGAGGTCGCGAAGACCGCACGGGGCTGATCGTTTCGGCTTCAGATACGGGGCGGCGCCGAGCAATCGACGCCGCCCTCTTTCATGCTCGGTAAGGGTACCCGGGGAATTTTCTGCAGCCCGACCAAGGCTTTGCAGAAATTACCCATGGGTAATTCGACGAGGCGACACGCCGAGCGCTACGTTTTCGCGGCCTTTAGCGCTTCATCAAGCAGTTCCGGATCGCCCAGATGGTTCATCAGGATCAGCACGAGCCGGGCGTTGAACGCTGCGCTTTCCGCCTCGTCCAGCTCCTCATGCGCCGCGAGAAGACGGGCATAGGCGGCATCCGGGTCAGGCAGGTTCGGTGTCAGGATCAGTCTGGTCATGTCGTCGCTCCGCAGGCATGTGAATGCGCGGCCGCGACCGTTGCTGCATCCGCCATTGGCCACCGCGCCGCAACATGCTGGTCCGGCCGGATGAGATAAAGCGCAGAGGGCGCCGCACCGAGATAGCGGGCGGTCAGCTCAGGCGTCGGCTCGCAGGCTACGACGGCGAGACCGGTTTCCGGCGCCGCGCAGCCGATCGCGAGAAGCGTGAACTTCGATCCCAGTTTCTCCAGCAGAAACCCGTCGCCGAGTGGCGCGTCGGGGCAGGGCGCGCCAGGTCGCGTGGCTGGGGGCCCATCGGGGAGCGCGTCTGGCATGGACAGGTAGCTGTCGTAGATCGACGGCATCGACAGGCGCCCGCTATTGACCATCGCCCGCGCGAAGGGGTGCCGCGCGGCCAGCGCAAGCGTCGCATCGCGGAACATCCGACTGGCCTTCGACTTGGGCGTGATGAAATCCGTAGACCGGGTCGAGGCGAGGATATTCTCGTCCGCCGCTGCCTCCCGCTCCTCCGCATAGGTGTCCAGAAGGCTGTCGGGCGCCGCGCCGCGCACCACGAGGTCGAGCTTCCAGCCGAGATTGTCGGCATCCTGAATACCCGAATTCGCACCCCGCGCCCCGAACGGCGAGACCTGATGCGCCGCGTCGCCGGCAAACAGCACCGGACCGTGCCGGAACTTGCGCATCCGCCGACACTGAAACGTGTAGATCGAGGTCCAGACAAGGTCGTAATCGACTCCCTCGCCCAGCATGGCATCGACCCGGGCGCGCACGCGGTCCTCGGACAACTCGGCCTTGCGGTCGATGTCCCAACCCAGTTGAAAGTCGATGCGCCAGACATCGTCGGGCTGCTTGTGCAGCAGGGCGGAGTCACCCGACTTGAAATGCGGCGCGAACCAGAACCAGCGTTCGGTCGGGAATTCGGCCTTCATCCGAACGTCGGCGATCAGAAAGTTGTCTTCGAAGACACGCCCTTCGAAGTCGAGGTCGAGCATCTTGCGGACGGGCGATCGTGCGCCGTCGCAGGCCACGACGTAATCCGCGGTCAGCGCATAAGGTCCGTCCGGCGTCTCAACCTGCAAACGCGCGGGTTGGCTCGTCTCCAACGCAGTTACGCGATTGCGGCCGCGGATCTCGATCGGGGCGCCGTCTGATATCGCGGTCCGGATCCGCTCCACGAGGAACCGCTCGGCATCGGGTTGCGGCAGGTTGACGAAGGCGGGGGCCTTGTGTCCCGCCTCCGGCAGCAGGTCGAATTCGTAGAGAAGATCGGTATCGTGAAACACCTTGCCGACCTGCCATTTCACGCCCTTTTCCACCATCGGCGCACCGCACCCCAGCCGGTCGGCGATTTCCAGCGTCCGCTTGGAGAAGCACAGCGCCCGCGACCCCTCGCCGATGCCCTCCGCGTCGTCGAGCACCAGCGTCGGCGTGCCTCGCAGCCCGAGATCGAGCGCGAGGGCGAGGCCGACCGGCCCGCCGCCGACGACGATCACCGGGTGATGCGCCGGACCGCCCGCATCCCGATCCTGGTCCGCGGACCGCGCATAGGGATAGAGCCGGTGGGCCAGCGGGTAACGATCGCCGTCGGGCATGTCAGCTCTCCTGCAGGGCGGTCCACATTTCCTTGTCGCGGGCGGCGGTCCAGATACGCGGATGATCGAGCCCGCGCGCTTCGTCATGGGCGCGGGCGACATTGAAGGGCAGGCAATGCTCGTAGATCGCATAATCCGAGAACTTCGGGTCGCAGACCGCGCGGCAGGCGGCCATCGCCTCGGCCAGATCGCCGCCGCGAAGCGCGACGCGGGCGACCGGATCGTAGGTCGAGCGGATGAAGTCAGCGGTGGAGTCGAGCGCCTTGCCGACCATGTCGCGCCCCATCAGCGCGTCGCCACGGCCGGGTGCGATCGCATCGAGATCGAAGGCGCGGATCGTCTCGAGCGTACGGGGCCAGTCGGCGAAATGGCCGTCGCCACAATAGCATGCGGAGCGGTATTCCACGATGTCGCCCGTGAACATCACGCCCGCATCGGGAACATGGGCGACGATGTCGCCGGCCGTATGGGCGCGGCCCGGCTGCATCAGGTCGACGCGGCGCTTGCCGAGATGCACCGACATGCGGCCCGTGAAGGTCGTCGTGGGCCAGGTCAGGCCGGGGATCTCCTCGTGTCCCTGGAACAGGCGGGGAAAACGGTCGAACTCGCTCTCCCAGTCTTCCTGCCCGCGCTCCATCACCATCCCGCGGGCGGCGTCTGACATGATGATCGTGGGCGCGCCGTAGGCGGAGGCGCCGAGGACGCGGACGGCGTGGTAATGCGTCAGGACGAGATGGCTGATCGGTTTGTCCGTCACTTCGCGGACATGCGCGATGACCTTGCGCGCGAGGCGCGGGGTAGCCTGCGCCTCGATCACCATGACGGAATCGTCGCCGATGATGATGCCCGAATTCGGGTCCCCCTCGGCGGTGAAGGCCCACAGACCGTCGCCGATCTCGGTGAAGGAGGTCTGTTTGTCGGCCGTATCTCCGGCGGAGGCGAATTGCTTGCTCATAAGGTCTCTACTTTCTGCGATATGCGTCCGAATAGGTCGCGGCCGTCGGAATCTTCCATCCAGATTTCGACATGGTCGCCGGACCTGAGGAACGGGGTGACCGGCGCCCCGGTCTCGATGGTCTCGACCATACGCTGCTCGGCGATGCAGCCATAGCCCGCGCCGCCAGATACGATGGTGCGGCCCGCGCCGCCATCGAGTTTGTTCGACACGGTGCCGGAGCCGATCACCGTGCCGGCGGGCAGGGGCCGTGTCTTTGCGGCATGGGCGATCAGTTGCGGAAAACCGAACGTCATGTCCGCACCCGCGTCGAGCCGGCCGAAGGGCTGCCCGTTGAGGTCGATGCACATCCGCGCCTGCAGGCGGTCGCCGTCCCAGCCGGGCACATCGTCCACCGACCGGGCCAGGGGGGCGAGGGCCGATGGCGGCTTGGACTGGACGAAACCGAAGCCCTTGGCCAGCTCGGGCGGGATCAGGTTGCGCAGCGACACATCGTTGAGCAGCATCACCCAGCGAATTGCAGCCCGTGCCGTATCCACATCCGCACCCATGGGCACGTCACCCGTGACGATCGCGACCTCGGCCTCCAGGTCGATCCCCCAATCCGGATCCCCCTTTATCGGCGCCGTCGGCCCGAGGAAGGGGTCGGCGCATCCCTGGTACATCAGCGGATCGGTCCAGAAGCTTTCGGGCATCCGCGCGCCGCGCGCGCGGCGTACGAGCTCCACGTGGTTGACGTAGGCGGATCCGTCGAGGAATTGCCGCGCGCGGGGCAACGGCGCGGTGCAGGCCTGCGGGTCGAACGGCCGCACGTCGCCCTCGGTCGTCACCAGACCCTCGATCACCTCTGCGAAGGACCGCCCGAGCAGGCGGGCCGTCGCGCGGTCGGGCGCCACGATGCAGGCCGCACCGTCGCGCCCGTCGGGATAGCTTGCGAGGATCACTTGAGGCCCGGCGTCCCGTCGAAGAGCTTCGGCAAGTCAGCCCAGCAATCGACGTAGTCGTCCTGCAACGGCGCCTCTTTCGCGGCGAAAGGCGTCAGGTGCTGCGGGAAGCGGGTTTCGAACATGAAGGACATCGTGTCCTCCAGCTTGACCGGCTTGAGGTCGGCATTCGACGCGCCCTCGAACGCCTCCCGGTCGGGACCGTGCGGCAGCATCATGTTGTGCAGCGAAACGCCACCCGGCACAAAGCCCTGCGGCTTGGCGTCATACTGGCCGTAGATGTTGCCCATCAGTTCCGACATCACGTTCTTGTGGTACCATGGCGGACGGAACGTATCCTCGGCCACCATCCAGCGGTCGCGGAACAGCACGAAGTCGATATTGGCCGTGCCCGTCACACCCGACGGCGCGGTCAGCACGGTGAAGATCGACGGATCGGGGTGGTCGAACAGGATCGCGCCGACCGGACAGTACGCGTTCAGGTCGTATTTTACCGGCGCATAGTTTCCGTGCCAGGCGACGACGTCGAGCGGGCTCTGGGGGATGTCACAGGTATGGAAATGGCCGCCCCACTTGACGGTGAGTTGCGACGGCACCTCCCGATCCTCGTAAGCGGCGACGGGCGCCTTGAAATCACGCCGGTTGGCCATGCAGTTCGCGCCGATGGGGCCGCGATCGGGCAGGGCGAATTTCTGGCCGTAATTCTCGCACACGAACCCCCGGGCCGGGCCTTCGAGCACCTCCACCCGGTAGACGAGGCCGCGGGGCAGAATGGCGATCTCCTGCGGCGCGAGGTCGATGATGCCGAGTTCGGTCGCGAAACGCAGCCGCCCCTCCTGCGGAACGACGAGAAGTTCGCTGTCGGCGGAAAAGAAGTATTCGTCTTCCATCGACTGCGTGACGAGATAGACATGCGCGGCCATGCCGACCTGCGTGGCCACGTCGCCCGCCGTCGTCATCGTGCGCATCCCCGTCAGCCAAGTCGTCGCGTCCCCGGAATGCGGCACCGGGTCCCAGCGATACTGGCCCAGAGAGATGACGTCGGGGTCGACCAGCGGCGCCGATTTCCAATAGGGCAGATCGATCTTGCGGTAGCGGCCGGAATGCTTGACCGACGGGCGGATGCGATAGCACCACGTCCGCTCGTTCTCGCCCTGCGGCGCAGTGAAGGCGGTGCCCGAGAGCTGCTCTCCGTAGAGGCCGTAATTGCAACGCTGGGGCGAGTTCATGCCCTGCGGCAGGGCGCCGGGCAGGGCCTCGGTCTCGAAATCGTTGCCGAAGCCGGGCATGTAGCTGAGCGTGTCGGCGGCGGAACGTGTTTTGGTCTCGGTCGCGCTGTTCATGGCATCCTCCCTTGGGGACAGGTATAAGGTTGCAAATGTAACCAACAAGGGGGTGAAGATGTCCAATCTCGAAATGCGCGATTTTCTCCCCTATCTGCTGACGATGGCTGCGGAGGAGGTTTCGGTGGGGTTCCAGCGGGTCTACCGCGAACGCTACGGGATGTTGCGGACCGATTGGCGAGTGCTGTTCCACTTGGGTCGCTACGGGGCCATGACGGCTTCGGAGGTGCGCGGGCGGTCGCGGCTGCACAAGACGAAGGTCAGCCGGGCCGTCGCCAACCTCGAGCGGCTCAGGATGCTCAGCCGGGAGGCGGACGAGAGGGATCGCCGGCGCGAGACGCTGTCGCTGACCCCTGCCGGGATGCGGGCCTACGACGACCTTGCGCGGGAGGCGGAGCGCTACGATGCAAAACTTTGGCACGGCGTGACGCCGCAGGAGCGGGACGCCATCACCGCGCATCTTCGGCGGCTGGCCGACCTCGCGTGATGCTTGTGGGCGTTGTTCGGGATGGGTTTATGTGCGGGACGACGAGACAACTGACGGAATTCGGAGGCCAGGTGTGACGAAACTTCGGGGTGCGATCCTGTTGCTCGTGGCATGCGGCCTCGTGGGGGCATTGGCGGCCGGATCGGTGCCAATGGTCGCCATCACGGCGGGCAGCGTCGCGTTCGGCGCGTCGATGTTGCTCTTCGAGGCGGTGTCGAACATCACCTTCCCGCGCCGTCTGATCGTCGGTGTCGTGGGTTTCGCGCTTAGCGCGCTGCTTCTGGGCGAGCATTTGCAGTTCTACGAGACGTTCGTTTGGTGGGACCTCGCGCTTCATGCGGTCAGCGCTTGGATCCTGTCGATCGTCGGGATGGGGCTTGCGCTGTTGCCGACCGCGGGCGGTCCGGCACGATCGCCGGTCTGGATACTCGCGACGCTGGCTTTCAGCTTTTCCATGACGGTCGGCGCGATCTGGGAGGTCATGGAATTCGGGCTGGATCAGACGATCGGCACGAACACGCAGACGACCGGGCTCGTCGACACGATGTGGGACATCGTCGCCAATCTCGCCGGCGCGGTTCTGGGGGCCGTTGTCGGCCATGTCGCCGCGGCCACGGGGCGGCGGGTTCCGTCGGGGGGAGGGCTGCTTCTGGATTTCGTTGTGGCGAACCGGGTTCTCTATGGGGCCTGGGTGGGGCCGTTAGCGCGCCCGGAGCGCCAGGTCGGCGGCGCGCAGGCCGGATCTGACGGCACCTTCAAGGGTCGCGGGCAGGCCGGTCGCGACGTGGTCGCCGGCGAGTAGGAGGTTGCGCCACCGCGTGCGGGGCGCGTGGCGAGCGGCGGCGCCCGCGGGGCTCTGATCGAAGGTCGCGGCACGCTCACGCAGCAGGCGCGCGGGCGGCATCTCCGAGGGTGGCGTTCCGCCATGAGCCGCGATGGATGCGGCGACGTCGGACCACAGGCGCGCGAGCGCCGCCTCCCGCGGGGCATCGGCCAGCGGCGCGGCCTCCTCTGCCGAGACGGTCACGGAGACCACGTCGCCCCGACGGAACAACCAGTGCGCATCGCCCCCGATCAGCGCGAGAAGCGGGGGCAGGGGCGTGTCACCGATGCGGAAATGCGCGTTGAGAATGGCGCGTCCGGGTTCGGGAAAGCGCGCGCCGGGCAGAAGGCTCGCGGCCTGTCGCGGCGGCAAGGCGAGGATTGCGACATCGCCGGCACCGAGGACGTGTCGATCGCCGCCGACCACGAGCGCCCGCAGGCTGTCTCCTCCCTCCAATCCCGAAACAGGAGAGCGCAGGCGGATGTCCACACCGCGACCCGCGAGAAGGTCGAGGGCCGGGTCGATCAGCGCGGGGCCCAGCCCGTTCGGGGCAAAAACCGGACGCGCGGCCTTGCTGCCCCGCGCGAAACTGCGCAGCAGGGCGGCACGCAGGAGGGCAGCGCTGCCGTGCTCCGGGTCCTCGTTCAGAACGGCGCGGGTCATCGGGTCCCAGAAGGTGTGCCAGGCAGGGCCGCGCCGGATGGCCTGTGCGACGGTTCGGGTTCGGGAGGTGGTCAGCAATCCGGCCAGATCGCGCATCAGAACCGGAGCGGAGACGCCGGGCGGACGGGCCGCGGCGGTGAGGGCGCCGAACGGGCCGCGGCCGGGGCGGACGGTCCAGCGCTCGCCGCTGGCGAGGTCGAGGAACGGGTACGCCGCCTCGCCGATCTCCAGCGCCTCGCGCCCGCCGATCCGCGTCGCCCAGTCGAGCACGGCGCGATTTGCCGACAGGACGAGGTGATTGCCGTTATCGATCACCCGGCCCAGCCGGTCGTCGCGATAGGAGCGGCAGCGACCGCCGGCCTTTGGCGACGCTTCGAACAGGACGACGTCGCGGCCGGATGCGGACAGCCGCTCGGCCGCGACCAGCCCCGCAAGGCCGGCGCCGATGACGTAGGCCCGGCTCATCGTATCGGCCGGGCGACCATGACCATGCCGTCGACGAGCTTGCCCAGCTTGGACCGGCGCGGTGGCGGGCGGGACCAATCCGCCTCCCAGCGCGCAAGCAGGCGTTCGTAGGGGCCCATCATCATCAGCGCGGGCAGGAGCGGCGTGCGGCGATGGGCCGGGATCTCGACCGCGGCGGCACGAAAGGCGGCGCGGGCCTCGCGCGCGAAGGCGGCGCGCGCGGCGGGCAGTGCGGGATGCCCCGTCACGCGGGCCGGATCCGCCGGAAGGCCGGTTTCCTCCAGCACATGCGACGGAAGGTAAAGCCGCCCCATGCGGGCATCCTCCTCGACGTCGCGAAGGATGTTCACTGTCTGCAAGCCACGCGCGAGTTCGAGCGCGAACCGCTCCGACGGCTTGCCTTGCCACGCGCCGAAGCAGCGCATGGACAGGACGCCGACCGCGCCCGAGACGCAGCGGATATAGGCGGCGAGCTGCTCCGCATTGGGTGCGACGATGTTCTCGGCATCCATTCGCATCCCGTCGAGGATCAGGAGGAACTCCGCCTTCGGCAGGTCCAGCCATTTGCGGGCGCGGGCGATTTCCGCGCCGATGGCCGTCTGCGGGGCGCCGCGATAGACATTGTCGATCTCCGTACGCCAACGCGCAAGCTGCGCCGCGCGCGCCTCGGCGCTTTCGGCACCGGGGGCGTCGCCGTCGGCGATATCGTCGACCGCCCGGCAGAGCGCGTAGATCGCATGGATCGCGCGGCGGCGCGCGGCGGGCAGGACGCGCATTCCGGCGGCGAAGCTGGACCCGGCGGAGGCGACGATGCGCCGCACCTCGATGACGTCGGATGCCTCGTCGGATGCGGCGGCGAAGCTCATCGTGCGGCCCACAATCCGGCCAGCCCGGCACGAAGGAAATCGGTGCGGGAGGGCGCGATGCGGTCTGCGAGCGGATCGCCCGCCCGAAGCCGCCGCGACAGACGATTGGCGAGCGCCAGCGTCGCCGTCGCCTGCCCCCGCAATCCGCGCGCGGCGATGCGGCCGGGCAGGGGTGCGGCGCGCGACAGCAATTCGTCGCAGGCATCGAGCGTCCGGTCTACGACCTGCCGGAGTCCGGGCGTCAGGGCATCGCGCGTCAGATCGTCGTCGGAGGCCCCGGCCCCCGCCATCCATTCACCCGGTAAGTAGCGCCGCCCGAGATCGCGCCGGTCGGCGGCGATATCCTGCAGGTGGTTGAGGACCTGAAGCGCGTCGCAGAGCGCGTCGGAGGGGGCGTGGGTGTCGGCCGCCTCCTCGTGGATGGCCAGCAGGAAGCGCCCCACCGGCCGGGCAGAGAAGGTGCAGTAGGTTTGCAGATCGTCCCAATCGGCACAGGCGATTCCACCGGCATCCCGCCGGAACGCCACCAGCAGATCGCGCGAAGCGGCGAGTGCGGCGGCATCAGCCGGCGCGGATCCGTCGGCCAATGCGCGGCGCAATGTCGCGCCCGGGTTCGCCGCGGTGCCTTCGAGAAGGCCGCGTTCGAGGTCCGCAAGGCGTTCAAGGCGTTGCTCCGGTGTCTTCCACGGGTCGTCGGCGGCGTCATCGGCGGCGCGGGCATAGTTATAGAAGGCCACGACGCGACCGCGCAGGCGCTTCGGGATAAGGCGCGATGCGACCGGGAAGTTTTCGCCCCGCGCGGCATCGACGAGGCGGGCGGCGGGGTTCCGCGCAGCTGCGGCCGATCGCATCACCCGAGCCCTACCGTCTTTCGTCGCCTCGACAATTGCCATTTGTGGTGTCCTCATAGGTGACAAGCCCGGCGCAGGAGCTAGCTCGCCGTCATGGCCATCAAAGAGGATAGCATGGGTTTTCGCAAATGGTTGGTGCCGGCAGCGGCCTTGTTGCTTGCGACGCCGGCCTTCGGTGGGGACGTGCGGGTCGAGATCGCGAACCTCAGGTCGGGGGACGGTATGGTGCGCGTGGCGATCTGTCCGCGCGAGACGTTCACGCAGCCGTCCTGCCCGTATGTCGGCGCCGCACCGGCGAGCCGGGGCGCGGTGGTTATTGAAGACGTGCCCGATGGCGTTTACGCGGTGCAGGCTTTTCACGACGAGAACGGCAATGGCGATCTCGACCGCCGCCGGTTTCGTCCGGCGGAAGGACTGGGATTTTCGCGGGACGCACGGATGTGGATGGGACCGCCGCGTTTTTCGGATGCGGCGATACGCGTGACGGGTGACGGAATGCTGACTTTGACGATGAGGTACTACCAATGAACGCCATCACGGGTGGGACGGCGCGACATGCCGTCGTGATCGGCGCGGGGCCGGGCGGCCTGGCCACGGCGATGCTGCTGCGAGCCTCGGGAGCCAGGGTGACGGTTCTGGAGCAGTCGGACCGCGTCGGCGGGCGCACCGCCGGGTTCACGCAGGACGGCTTTACCTTCGATTACGGGCCGACCTTCTATCTCTATCCGCAGGTGCTGCGCGACATCTTCGCAACCTGCGGCTACGACCTCGACGCCGAGGTGGACCTGAAGCGGCTCGACCCGATGTACCGGCTGCAATTCGACGACGGCAATACGTTCGACGCCACCGCCGACGTGGAGCGGCTCAAGGCCGAGGTGGCGCGGATTTCGCCCGAGGATGTCCCCAAGGTCGAGCACTACCTCAACGAGAACCTCGCCAAGTTCGACCGGTTCGTTCCCATCCTGCAGCGTCCGTTCCTCGGCCTGTCGGATCTGATGCGGACGGACATGCTGCGCGCCCTGCCGAAGCTGCGGCCATGGTCGACGGTGGATGCGGATCTCAAGCGGTGGTTCAAGCATCCTGATCTGCGCCTCGCCTTCAGCTTCCAGTCGAAATACCTCGGCATGTCTCCGTTCAAGTGCCCGTCTCTGTTTACGATTCTGGCGCATGTGGAATATGGCTACGGCGTGTTTCACCCGATCGGCGGCTGTAACGCGATCCCGCGCGCGATGGCGCGGGTGGCGACCGAGATGGGCGTCGATATCCGCCTGTCCGAGCCCGCTGAGGAGATCGTGTTCGAAGGCCGCAAGGCGCGCGCCGTCCGCACCCCGCGCGAGACACTCGCGGCGGATGCGGTGGTGGTGAACGGGGACTTCTCCTCGACCGTTCCGAAGCTCATCCCGAACCGGCTGCGCCGGCGGTGGACGGATGCCCGGATCGACCGCAAGAAGTTCTCCTGCTCGACCTTCATGCTCTATCTCGGCATCGAAGGCCGGTACGACGACATGCAGCATCACACGATCTTTTTGTCGGATGATTACCTCGAGAACATCCGCGAAATCGACGCGGGCCTCGCGCCGGAGAAGCCGACGATCTACGTGCAGAACGCCTCTGTCACCGATCCGACCCTCGCGCCCGAAGGTCATTCGACGCTTTATGTCCTGGTGCCGACGGGGAACCTTGAGGGCGGGGTGGATTGGGAGACGCTTGCGCCGATCTACCGCGAGAAGGTCCTCGACCGGCTTTCGCGCCTGTCGGGACATGACATCCGGCCGCGCATCCGGACGGAGCGGATGATCACGCCCGCCGACTGGAAGGCACAGATGGGCATCTTCCGCGGCGCGACGTTCAATCTGGCGCATAATCTGGGTCAGATGCTGCATTTCCGGCCGCGGAACCGGTTCGAGGACGTGGACGGCGTCTATCTGACCGGCGGCGGCACCCACCCGGGCAGCGGCTTGCCCACCATCTTCGAGAGCGCACGGATCGCGTCGCGGCTTGCGGCCAACGATATCGGTCTGGAATATCCCGAAACGGGCGCGACGCCCGCAACCTACAAGGAGGCGGCGGAATGAGCAGCGTCGGCATCATCGGAAGCGGCCTCGGCGGCCTCGCGGCGGCGGCGACACTGGCGGCCCGCGGCCACAAGGTCACGGTTCTGGAGAAGAACGACTGGCTCGGCGGCAAGGCGGCCGAGTTGAACGAGGAGGGGTTCCGCTTCGACATGGGGCCCACGATCCTGACCATGCCGCGCGTGCTGGAGCGTGTGTTCTCCGAAGCCGGGCGCGATATGGCCGACTATCTCGACCTGCGCCGTCTCGACCCGCAATGGCGATGTTTCTACGACGACGGCACGGTTCTGGACCTGAAGGGCGACAAGGGCGCAGCGGCCAGGGCCATCGGCGCGCTGTCGCCCGAAGACGCCGCGGGGTTCGAGCGTTTCATGGCGGTGGCCAACCGGCTGTCGGATGTGTCGGACAGGTTCTTCTTCTGGCGCTCGGTCGAGGATCTGCGCGACACGATGAACCTCAAGCAGAACATGAGCCTTGCGACGCTGTCGGATGTTATGGCGCTGCGGATGCATCGCACCGTGGCCGGTCAGATCAAGAAGGACATCCGCGACCCGCGCGTCGTGCAGATGCTGGAGCATTTCATCCAGTATGTCGGCTCTTCGCCGCTGGCCTCTCCGGCAGTGCTGTGCGGGATCGCGCAGATGCAGATGGGCGAGGGGGTCTGGTATCCGATCGGCGGCACCCGCGCCGTGCCGACCGCCCTGACCCGTCTGGGCGAGGAGCTGGGCGTCGATTACCGGACCGGCGTCGATGTATCCTCCATCGAGGTCGAGAATGGGCGTGCCATGGCGGTGATCGCCGACGGCGAGCGCATGGTGTTCGACAAGGTCGTCTCCAACATGGATTCGGTGCGCACCTACAGAGAGTTGATCGGCGGCAAGGCCTGGCGCGATTTCGGTCATGCCAAGCGGGAGGCGGCCTGTTCGGGCGTGGTGCTGTATCTCGGGCTCGACCGGGCTTACGATCATCTTGCCCATCACAACTTCGTCTTCTCGCGCGACCCGAAGGAGGAGTTCCGCGCGATCTACGACGAGGGCCGGCCCGCACCCGATCCGACCGCCTATATCGCCGCGCCCGCGCGGACCGAAGCGGGTGTCGCGCCCGAGGGAGGCGAGGCGCTTTACGTCCTCGTCCACACGCCGCATCTGCGGCCGGGGCACGATTGGTCGAAGATGCTGCCGGAATACCGGCGGACGATCCTCGACAAGTTGGGCCGTGCCGCCGGGATGGGCGATATCGAGGAGCGGATCGTGTTCGAGCGGACACTCACGCCACAGGATATTCACGACCGTTACAAGGTCCTCGACGGGGCGATCTACGGGTTGGTCAGTCATGGCCGCATGAACGGGGCGTTCAAGCCCGGCAACCGTTCGCGGCAGGTGCGGGACCTCTATCTCGCCGGTGGCAGTGCGCATCCGGGGCCGGGCATGCCGATGGCGCTGATGTCGGGTTGGATCGCCGCAGACAGCCTGCACCAGGACGCCACGTCGAACGTTGCCGCCGAGTAGCGCGGTGCCACAGGGGGACATTGCGGACGATCCGGTCGCGCTGCGCTCGGACCGGATGTGCCGCTTCTTTACGGGCGTCATGCGGCGCCAGATGATGCGCGGGTTCCGCGCGGTGCGCCTCCTTAAACCCGGCCTGCCGGATCTGCCTGAGGACGCGCCGGTGGTGGTTTACTCCAACCATCCCGGCTGGTGGGATCCGGTCTTCTACATCGTGTTGCAGCGGACATTTTTCGCTGACCGCGAGGGCTACGGCCCGATGGAGGCGGAGGCTCTGGAGCGTTACGGCTTCATGAAGCGGATCGGGATCTTCGGCGTCGATGCGGAGACGAGGGCAGGGGCCGCACGGTTCCTCCGGGTCGGGACGCACATTCTGTCCGATCCGAAGCGGATGGTCTGGATGACCGCACAAGGTCGGTTCGCCGATCCCCGCGCGCGTCCCGTCGCGATGCGGCCCGGGCTCTCGCACCTCATGGCGCGCCTGGAGGGAGCGGTCGCCTTGCCGCTGGCCATGGAATATCCGTTCTGGTCCGAAAAGCGCCCCGAGGCGCTGGCCGCTTTCGGCACACCCGTCCGGATCGGCGGGAATGCGAAGGCGTGGCAGGCCGCGCTCGAGGACGCGCTGACCGAAACGCAGGACCGGCTTGCCGCCGCCGCCATCGCGCGCGACCCCGCCGCATTTTACCGCGTCATCGGCGGAAGGAGTGGTGTCGGCGGCATCTACGGCATGTGGTCGCGGGGGCGTGCATGGATTGGCGGACACCGCTATCAATCCGACCACTTGTCCGACGACACGACCGATACGACCAACTGATCGCACGACGAGGTTCACGATGCTGCTTTACCTGTCCGCTGCCTGCCTCGCCCTTGGGGGGCTCTATGCGGTGGTCACGTTTGTCAATCTGGTCGTCTTTCGCGCGCCGCCGCGTGTGAATGGCGGGCAGGGCGCGCGCGTCTCGATCCTGATCCCGGCCCGGGACGAAGCTTCGAATATCGCGGCTGCGCTCGATTGCGTTCTTGCGCAGCAGGACGTGGAGATGGAAGTCGTCGTGCTCGACGACGGGTCGACCGACGGGACGGACGAGATTGTGGCCGCGCGGGCCGCCAGCGATCCTCGGGTGCGGTTGATCCGGGGCAAACCGCTGCCGGCCGGTTGGAACGGCAAACAGCATGCCTGTCACCAGCTTGCGAATGAGGCGCGACATCCATCCTTGCTGTTCCTTGATGCCGATGTCCGGCTCGCACCCGACGCGGCGGCGCGCATGCAGGTGTATATGAGCATCCGCGACCTGTCGCTCGTGTCGGGCTTCCCGCGACAGATCACGCGGACGCTGTCGGAGATGATCGTGATTCCGCAAATCCTGGTGCTGCTTCTCGGATATCTGCCGTTCCCGATGGCGCGGCTGTCGAACGAGCCGGGGCTTGCCGCGGGGTGCGGGCAGTTGATGATGGTCGATGCCGCGGCTTACCGCGTCGCCGGGGGCCATGAGGCCTTCCGCAACAGGATGCACGACGGTCTGAACCTGCCGCGCAATGTGCGCCGGACGGGGGGGAGAACCGATATCCTAGACGCCACGCCGCTCGCCTCCTGCCGGATGTACGACAATTGGCCGGACATCTGGACGGGCTTCAGCAAGAACGCGACAGAGGGGATGGCGAAGCCTGTCGCACTGCCGGTCTGGACGGTCCTTCTGTTCGGTGGGCATATCCTGCCGCCGGTTGTTGCGCTTGTCGCGCTGCTTTTGGGGGCACCGGATGCGGCGCGCGCGGCGCTTTGGGCCACAGGGCTCGTCTTCCTCGCGCGGACGCTGCTTGCGGTGAAGGTCCGGCAGCATCCGCTGTCGGTCATTCTCCATCCCGTCGGGGTCGCCGTCACACTTTGGATCCAGTGGGCCGCTCTGATCGGTGCAAGGAAGGGGCAGCGCGCCGAATGGCGTGGCCGCACCTATGACGTCAATTGAGCGGCGTAGAAGACGTTCGCGCCGCGTATGAGCGTCTGTCGGAGGCGTTTTCGCTGGATGCCGTTCCCTCGGTGGTGGCGCGGATCGACCGCCTTAAGGCGTTGTCGCGGGCGATCGGGGAGAAACAGGAGGAGCTGGTCGCGGCGGTTTCCGCGGACTTCAACCCGCGCGCGGAGGCGGAGACGCTAACCGCCGAACTCGCGTTCACGCAGGAGACGATCCGGCACACGATCCGCAACTTGCCGAAATGGGCGCGGCCGCGGCGGAAGCGTGTTCTGCGTCCGGTGCCTGGACGGACGGAAGTCTGGGTTGAGCCCAAGGGCGTCGTCGGGGTTCTCTCGCCGTGGAACTATCCGTTGCAACTGGCGCTGGTGCCGCTGATCGCGGCCGTCGCGGCGGGAAACCGCGTCCTGCTGAAACCGTCGGAGCGGTCGCCGCACAGCGCCGAAGCGCTCGTCAACCTCATCGGCGGCGTGTTTCCCGGTGACGAGGTGGCTGTCCTGACCGGCGGGCCTGACGTTGCCGAGGCGGTGACGCGTTTGGCGCTTGGGCATCTCTTCTTCACGGGATCGACGGCGACCGGCCGACGCGTGGCCCTTGCGGCGGCGGAGACTCTGACGCCTGTGACGCTGGAGCTCGGCGGCCGTTCGCCTGCGGTTGCGCTGCCGGGTGCGTCGCCGAAGCATCACGCGCGCATGATCGCGTGGGGCGCGTGGCTCAACGCCGGTCAGACTTGTGTCGCGCCGAACCATCTTTGGGTGAAAAAAGGGACGGAAGACGCTTGGGCGGATGCGCTTCTATCTCATGCGAAGGGATTCTTCCCGAATGACTACAGTGGCATGATAGATAGCCGTGCGTCCGACCGAATGACCGCGATGCTCGATGAGGCAACCGCTCGCACTCGCGTCTTGCCCGCCAAGGCAGATGTCGCACACGCGCCAAGGGTGGTAATCGATCCGCCGCCGGGAAGCGTGCTTCTTGAGGAGGAGATTTTCGCGCCGATCCTGCCGATCCTGACATATGGCGACCCGAGCGAGGTCATCGCGGCGGAGCGCGGACGGTCGCCGCTGGCAGCCTATGTTTTCGATCGCGACAGCGCCGCAGCCTTGGCATTTCTGAAGCGCTTCCGGTCAGGTGGCGGAATGGTCAACGGAACCGTTCTGCACCTCGCGGCACACGATCTGCCGTTCGGTGGCATCGGAGAAAGCGGGTACGGCGCGTATCACGGGCAGCGAGGTTTCAGAGAGTTCAGCCACGAACGCGCGATATTCACGCCGTCACAGGGGCCGTGGCTCAAGATGCTGGCACCGCCATACGCTGCGACAGCACGGAAGATATTTCGACTTATGGCGCGCTGAAGCACGACCAGAGCGATCTATAAATTACATAATTCCAATTATCACGCTTTTGGATTCGATCATCCGAGTGCGTAGCCCGCACCCCGCACCGTGCGAATTGGGTCCGCCGTACCGGTGGCGCCGCGTAATGCTTTACGAAGCCGTCCGACATGGACATCAACCGTTCGGCTGTCGACATAGATGTCGCGTCCCCAGACCCGGTCGAGAAGTTGGTCGCGCGACCATACACGGCCCGGCCGCTCCATGAATGTTGTCAGCAGTCGGAATTCCGTCGGACCGAGATGCAGTTCGTTTCCCGCGCGAAACACGCGATGTTGGGCCGTGTCTACGGCGACGTCATCGTATTCCAGCCGCTCGCCGACGCTGGACGGACGCACACGACGAAGCTGCGTTCGAATGCGCGCCATGAGTTCGACCACGGAATAAGGCTTGACGATGTAGTCGTCGGCCCCTGTTTCCAAGCCGCGCACGCGGTCGACTTCCTCGGACCGGGCCGAGATCATGATGACCGGAATTCCGCGCGTTTCCGACGCGGTCTTCAGGCGACGGCAAACCTCGATCCCGGACACCTCGGGCAGCATCCAGTCGAGGAGGATGAGGTCAGGATGATCCTCGCGCACCAGCGACATGGCCGCGTCGCCGCTATCGGCCTGGAGGACACCGTAGCCCTCGGCCTCCAGGTTGTAGACCAGAACCTCTCGCTGCGGAGCTTCGTCTTCTACAACGAGAACAGAGGGTTGCACGGACATCTTAAGATACCACTCCGCCTCTGGCCGTGCTCGTGTAATCCGCCTTCTTACGGTCCTCGTCGGGCATCTCGCCGGTCACGAGATAGATCACCTGCTCCGAGATGCCGGTCACGAGATCGCCCATCCGTTCGATGTTCTTTGCCATGAAATGCAGGTGCATGCAGGCGGTTATGTTGCGCGGGTCTTCCATCATGTGGGTCAGGAACTCGCGGAAGAGCGCGTTGTACATCTGGTCCACTTCGGCGTCCCGCGCACGGACATCGAGCGCAAGATCCGCATCCCGCTGGATATAGGCGTCGAGTACGTCCTTCAGCATGATCTGAACCGCGCGCGACATTCGCTTAAGCGACAGCGTGGCGCCCTCGATCGGACTGAGATCGTAAATGATTTCCGTGCGTTTCGCGATGTTCTTCGCGTAATCTCCAACGCGCTCCAGCGCCGCCGCGATGCGGAAGATGGTCAGGACGGTACGCAGATCTGTGGCGATTGGTTGCCGCAGGGCGATGACGCGGGCAGCCTCCTCGTTCACCTTCTCTTCGAGAGCGTCAATTTCCTTATCCGCCAGCCGCGTCGACGCCGCGAGTTCAGTATCTCCTTCGGTCAGGGCCTCTGTGGCGTTTTCGATGGCCTCTTCGACCATTCCGCCCATTTTCATGATCATCGCCTGAATGGCTTCGAGGTCGCGGTCGAAGGCGCTTGCGATATGCGTGCTGTTGATCATCTGTCCCCTCCTCAGCCGATCCGGCCGGAGATATAGCTTTCGGTGCGCGGGTCCTCGGGCGATGTGAAGATCTTGCCCGTCTCGCCATATTCCACGAGATTTCCGAGGTGGAAGAAGGCCGTCTTCTGGCTCACACGTGCGGCCTGCTGCATCGAGTGGGTGACGATCACGACGGAGTAGTTCTGGCGCAGATCGTCGATCAGTTCCTCCACTTGGGCGGTGGCGATCGGGTCGAGCGCGGAGCAAGGCTCGTCCATCAGGAGAACCTCCGGCGAAGTGGCGACGGCGCGTGCGATGCAAAGACGCTGCTGCTGACCGCCGGACAATCCGGTCCCCGGCGATTGCAGCCGATCCTTCGCCTCCTCCCACAAAGCAGCGCGGCGCAGGGCGTTCTCCACGATGCCGTCGAGGTCCGCCTTGTCCTGCGCAAGCCCGTGAATCTTCGGCCCGTAGGCCACGTTGTCGTAGATCGATTTCGGGAACGGATTGGGCTTCTGGAACACCATGCCGACCTTTGCGCGAAGCTGCACCGGATCGACACGGCGATCGTAGATGTCTTGCCCGTCGATCAGGATGTCCCCCTCGACCCGCGCAATCGGAATCGAGTCGTTCATCCGATTGATGCAGCGCAAAAACGTGGATTTGCCGCAGCCCGAGGGCCCGATGAAGGCCGTGACGGTCTTGTCCAAGATGTCGACGTCAACATCCTTGATGGCGTGCGTATCGGCATAATAGACCTGTACGCCGCGCGCCGTGATCTTGGTCGTCTGGCTTTCCACCGCTCTCTCCGTCAGTCTCATATCATTCATGGCCCCACCCTCCTTACCAGCGGCGTTCGATCAGGCGGCGCAGAAGTTGCACCGCACGATGCGTCACAAGCAGGAACATTCATGGGACGATAACCGCCCCGGAGGCCTGCGATACAAAAACAGGGTCGGCCCTCGGCGTCCAGTCGATCACGACCCTATGCCGCCATGCGCGAGGTGGCGGACGGCGGATTTTGCTCGCATCGGGTTCGGGGAATTGTGACGTACTGCGACTATAGAATGATCGAGCGCTTCCGCGAAGAAGCCGCCTCGTAAGGAAGCGGTGGTCGGGGCGATACCTGTATTGAAGGCCAACGATCACTCCTAGTCCATGAACAAGCTTGGCCGGATGCGCCTTGGCCCCGGTTTAAGCGCTGAATAGGGATTCCGTGTTGGTGTTCTGTGACAGTTTGGTAACCGTTTTGTAACACTCACGGAGACCTCACGTCAGGCATTCACCTCCGCAGGCAGCGTGACGGTGACCGTCGTCCCTTTACCCAATTCGCTGGTGATCTGCAGGCGTCCGCGATGGCGATTGATAATGTGTTTGACGATTGCGAGGCCAAGCCCGGTGCCGCCCTGCTCACGCGAGCGGCCGGTATCGACGCGGTAGAACCGCTCCGTCAGGCGCGGAATATGCTCTGGCGGAATGCCGGCGCCGCGATCGGTGACCGCAATGCGCCAGGCCGGACCCCGGATGACCGGCTCGCGCGTCACGCGACGGAGCGTGACGGTAACGATGCCGGGACGCGCGCCGTATTTCACCGCATTCTCGACCAGATTCGTGACGACCTGCGTGAGTTGATCGCGATCTCCCGGCGCCATTGCCGTGGGCGGGCTGTCGAACTCGATATCCACATCGTTATCCGCCGCGCCGGGCTCCAAAGCGGCGATCAGGTCGGTGATCAGCTCCGCCAGGTCGACCCGCCCCGTCGGGCGCCGCCGCGACTGGCCTTCCAATCGGCTCAGCGACAAAAGGTCGGAGACGAGCCTGTTCATCCGGCTCAACTCCTGCGCCATGAGGGCCAGAAAACGGTCGCGGCCTTTCGGATCCTCCCGCGCTGGACCCTGAAGCGTCTCCACGAACCCCATGACAGCGGTAAGGGGCGTCTTGAGCTCATGGCTGACATTGGCGACAAAATCGCGCCGCATCGTCGGCGCGGCATTCAGTTCCGACACGTCGCGGAAAACCAGCAGGACGTGGCGCTGCCTCTCCCCCTCTGCACGGATCGGTGAGACGCGGACGGAGTAGAGCGTGTCGACCTCGCCCGAGGACTGGGTGAAGCGCGCGGTGCCTTCCGTTCCGTGGGCGTATGCATCCTCCACCGGCGCCAGAAGAGCCGGCTGCCGCAGGACACTGATGTAGGAACGCCCCATCATCCACACCCCGAGCCGATCCCGCGCCGCGGTATTCGCCATCGCCACCCGCCCCGCAGGATCGAGCAGCAAGGCAGGCTCCAGCAACGCGTCCAGAATCCCGGGAATCATCGGTCGGAGCAGATCATCCGGGGAAGATCCTCTCCTTGCATAGCGACCGGGATAAACTCGTCGTGCCTCGGAACAAAGCGCCCCCCCGGCGGAGTTTTGTCATCGGAAATCTCCAATCACGCAGTCGTCCGGGGGCCAAGTTTCCCGGTTTAGAACGGGACACTAGCCACAGGGACGCGCTCATGACCAGTCGACGACCCGCATCGTCGCACCTGCCCCGTTCGAAAGGGGCGGAACGCGAAAACGCGCGTCCGAAAGGTGCGGCCATCCTCGCCGTCGGAATGACACCGGAGCAGGCAGGCTCCGTGACCTCGCGCCTTTTCGGAGCGCTCGGCGCGGAGATTGTCACCGCGCCGTTCGAGGATTTAGAAAACGTCCGCCTGAGCGATGTCATCGCTGTTGTCTCGCCCGTCGTGTCGGCAGCCTTCGACGCGGTGGATGTGGCGCAGCGGTTGGCTCTTCTCGGATTTACCGGCCACTACGTTGCATACGCGCCCACCCTGCCCGACCGCGAGCTTGTCCGGCAGGAAGTGCGCGAGGCAGCGCCGGATCTCGCCTTCGAAATCATCGAGACGGGCCGCGGCCCCTACCTCGCAGCCAGCTAGCCTTTCGCCACCGCGTCGAGCGCTCGGATGATGTCGCTCCGGAGCAAGTCGATCGGTTCGCATCCGACAGAAACGCGGAAGAAGCCTTCGGTGATCCCGAGTTCCGCACGCCCCTCCTCCGTCAGCCCACGGTGACTGCTCGATGCCGGGTGCGACAGGGTCGTACCGATATCCCCCAGCGTCGGCGCGAAGGCGATTTGCGGGGCGGCCCGGGTCAGGGCATTCGCCGCCTCTCGCCCGCCATGCAGCCGAAAGCTGAGCATGTTGCCGAATTGTCCGCCGAGCAGCGTCCGGGCCCGCGCATGATCCGGATGGTCTGCCCGGCCGGGATAGATCACCGCCGCAATTGCCGGGTGGTCCGCCACAGCCTCGGCAAGCGCCGCCGCATTCGTCTGCGCCCGCTCGAAACGCATGTCGAAGCTGTAGAGCCCCCGCTCCGCCATCCAGCAATCCCACGGCGACGGTGTCAGGCCGAGAGTGACGAACGTGTCGTAGATTGCCGTCCGCTGCGCCGGGTCGCGCGCAAGAATGTAGCCCAGCGTGACGTCGGAATGGCCGGCCAGCAGTTTGGTGACGGAATGAATGACGACGTCCGCGCCTTTTACGAACGCGGGATAGCCGTAGGGCGTCGTGAACGTGTTATCGACCACGAGGATGAGGCCCCGCTCCCGCGCAAGCCGCTCGATCCCCGCCATATCGGCGATGCGGAGGGTCGGGTTCGACACGACCTCCACCAGAAGAAGCCTGGTATCGGGAGTGATTGCGGCCTCCATCGCGGCTACATCGGTCGGATCGGCAAGTGTGGCGGTGATGCCCCACCGGGGCAGGTCGCGCGTCAGCATCCGCAGGCTGCGGCCGTAGAGTTGGTTGCCGCCGACGATATGATCGCCCGCGGACAGAAGGCCCAGCAGCGTTGCCGTCACAGCCGACATGCCCGAGCCGGTGACAATACCGCCCTCCCCGCCCTCCAGACGGTCAATCATCTGCGCCAATACGTCCGCGTTTGGATGGCCCTCGCGTCCGTAGGTGTAGCCTTTCGCCCGGCCCTCGTACTGATCGTCGAGCGCATCCGGGTCGGGCGACGAATAGACGACCGAGGGCTGTAACGGCGTCACGACGGCGCGGCTGACGCTATCGGGAAATGGCGTGCGGCGCACGAGGTTGGGGCGGTAAGTCATGAAGGAAGTCCTGTAAACTGCTGTTTTCGTCCGGGTCGCGCGTTCGCCCGTCTGAGGCTGATCATAATATCGGTATTGCTTGACGCCAACTTGAGAGCGTATCCAAGTCGGGTAGCCGAAGCTGCAACCATTGCACAACCTGCGGTGTTTTTGCGTCGGCAGGACGGCTCGATCTTTTGTCGGAAACCGCGGATTCCATATTGGGAGAAAGGTCGGAGAACTGTTTGAGGGGGCTCCGTGCGTTCGCGTCGATACTGGGATCGGGCGTTCCCGGAGACGCCTTGGTCGGGCACGCCAGCGAAGGCTGGAAGCCTTTCGAGATCCCTTAAAAGTGCTTTGCTTCGGCTTCGCACCGGTCCCACCCGAACCTGCATGTTGTACAGGAGACGTGACGGATCCTTCAGCATCAGACCCGCTGGATCGCCATGTCGTCGCGGTGGATCAGGGCGGCGCGTCCGGGATAGCCAAGCCGCGCGGCGATGTCCCCCGAGCGCAAGCCGCGGATAGCACGCGCTTCTTCGGCATCGTAGCGGATGAGCCCCTGCCCCATGGCGCGTCCATCCGGCCCCTCGATCGTGACAGGATCGCCTCGGCCAAATGCACCGCCGACAAAAGTCACGCCAGCGGGCAGCAGCGACTTGCCCTGCGCCAGCGCACTCGCCGCGCCCGGATCGACCGCCACCGTGCCGCGCGGCTTCATCGACGCGATCCAGCGCTTGCGTGCCGTTCGGGGGTCGCCCTTGGCGGTAAAGGTCGTGGCGCGCCCGCCCTCGGCCAAGGACTTGAGCGGCCGGTCGACGCCGCGCGAAATGATCAGCGCGCAGCCGGACTCCGTCGCAATATGCGCCGCCATCAGCTTGGTCACCATGCCGCCCTTGGACAGACCAGAAATGCCCTCACCCGCCATCGCGGTAATTTCCGGCGTAATCTCGTCCACGACCGGCAAATGTATGGCCGCCGGATCGAGGCCGGGATTGGCAGTGTAAAGGCCATCCACATCGGACAGCAGCACGCAGACTTCCGCCCCTGCCATCGCGGCGACCTGCGCGGCCAGCCGGTCGTTATCGCCATAACGGATTTCATCCGTTGCTATGGTATCATTCTCGTTGACGATAGGCACGCAACCGAGACCCAGAAGCGTCTCGAACGTAGCACGCATGTTGAGATATCGACGTCGGTCCTCGCTATCGTCGAGGGTCAGGAGAACCTGCGCCGAGGTGACACCGAGCGGCGCCAGTGCATCGTCATAGGCACCCGCCAAGCGTATCTGCCCCACAGCCGCAGCGGCCTGAGATTGCTCCAGCGATAGCGGGGGCACCAGACCGAGCGCTGCGCGGCCGAGCGCGATCGATCCGGACGAGACGAGGATGACCTCGCGGTCCTGCTTCCGCAAATCGGCCACATCCGCGGCCAAGCCGGCCAGCCATTCAGAGCGAAGCCCGGTGCTTGGATCCACAAGAAGAGCCGAGCCGATCTTGATAACGATCCGACGCGCGGCCGTCAGATCGGCGACCACGGCGCCCCCTCATCCTCCTCCGCTGGCCCGGACTCACCCGGCTCCTTGCGATCGACCATTTCGCGCAGACGCCGCAGCACTTCCGTCACGCCGGTGCCGGAGACGCCGGACATGGCCATCACCTCGGCGCCAACGGCCTCCGAGAGGTCAGTGCGCTTCTTCGTCAGTTCATCATCGGGAATGGCGTCGATCTTGTTGAGGACCGTCAGGCGCGGCTTCTCCGCAAGCGTTTTGTCATACATTTCGAGTTCGGTGACGATAGTCTGCCAATCCGCAACTACGTCCGCGGCCGTGCCGTCGACCAGATGCAGCAACGCACCCGACCGCTCCACATGGCCGAGAAACCTGTCGCCAATCCCGCGTCCTTCATGCGCCCCCTCGATCAGGCCGGGGATGTCCGCGACGACGAATTCCGTCCCGTCCACTCCCACCACGCCGAGATTGGGGACCAACGTGGTGAACGGATAATCCGCGATTTTCGGACGCGCATTGGACGTCGCCGCGAGAAAGGTCGACTTTCCTGCATTGGGAAGCCCCAGGAGCCCGACATCGGCGATCAATTTCAGGCGAAGCCAGATCGTCCGCTCCACGCCCGGCTGTCCCGGATTGGCCCGACGCGGCGCCTGATTGGTCGACGACTTGAAATGTTGGTTACCGAAGCCGCCGTTGCCGCCTTGGGCCAAGATGATCCGCTGACCCGGTTCGGTCATGTCGGCAATGACGGTTTCCTGCTCTTCATCGAGGATCTCGGTCCCGACCGGGACGCGCAGGATGATGTCGTCCCCGTCGCGACCGGTGCGTTGACGGCCCATGCCACCCTGCCCCGACTTGGCGAAGAAGTGCTGCTGGTAGCGGAAGTCGATGAGCGTATTCAGCCCATCGACCGCTTCGGCGATGACGTCCCCGCCCCGGCCACCATTGCCGCCGTCAGGGCCGCCGAACTCGATATATTTCTCGCGTCGGAAGCTGACCGCACCCGACCCGCCGCCGCCAGAGCGTATGTAGACCTTGGCGAGGTCGAGGAACTTCATCGGATGATCTCCCGGAGTGTCAGGGCGTCGCGATAGCTTGCATCGAACGCCGGCTCAAGCGGCGCTCTGGTTCATTTGCCTGATATACGTCCAGGTGGGCACGACAGCACCGCGGGCGACGCAGAAGGATTCGGCGTCGCCGATGTAATCGAAGCCCGCATTGGTCAGCACCCGCGCCGAAGCGGGATTGTCCTGAAAGATGGAGCCGAAGACCTGAGTGGACTTCAGCGGATTTCCCGTCACCAACTCCGTCACCGCTTCTGACGCGAGGCCGGTATTCCAGGTGAACGGCGCGACCCAGTACGACACTTCCGCTTGGCCGCGATCAAGTGCCTTGAGGCTGACCGCGCCAACAAGTTCGTCCATACCCGACTTTGTCGCGTCGAGCGCCCAAATCCGGTCGTCGCCCTGCCCCGCCAGCACGCGCGTCACAAAGGCGTCGATCGCGCCGGGTGGCAGGGGATGCGGAATCGAGGGCGTCTGTTCTGCGACGCGACGGTCGCCGGCGTAGAGTTCGATCAATCCCATGTCGGACCGCCGCAATGGGCGCAGCGTAAGGCGATCCGTCTCGATAACGGGCTGGTCAACCGTCTGAACGATGTCCAGCCGGATAGGTGCGCGTTGAGGTGTCATAGGGCCTCCCCCCTACGGAGATTGGTGTCCCTCGCCGGGTTCTCTTTATCCGGGATCCTGTCGGCGCGGGATAATTCGCAAAAGCACGAAGGGGGACCAACAATCGCCGATCCCCCTTCGATTTGCAATGCGAGGTTCAGCTTACTCTGCGGCTTCCGCCACAGGCAGAACGCTGATGAAGGTCCGCCCCTTCAGTCCCTTGCGGAACGTGACGGCGCCTTCGGAGGTGGCAAAGATCGTGTGATCACGCCCCATGCCAACGCCTTCACCCGGCCACCACTTGGTGCCGCGCTGCCGCACGATGATGTTGCCCGGAGCGGCCTGCTGGCCACCGAACAACTTTACGCCCAAGCGGCGGCCCGCTGAGTCGCGGCCGTTGCGGGAGGAACCACCGGCTTTTTTATGTGCCATGTCGTATTACTCCTGTTCTGCGGCGAAAGTCTTCGCCTGATCGATCCAGCCGTCACGTTCGATACGGCCCTTGAAGGAAAGCCGGTCGTCCATGTAAGCGACTTCCTCCGGTCCCCATTCCGAGATCTGATCGAAGTGGAACACGCCGTTCTCGTGCAACAGCCCTTCGAGCTTGGGGCCAACGCCGGAGATCTTCTTCAGGTCGTCGGGCTGGCCATTGCGCGCGCTGTCGAGCAGGTTGGACGGCTTCGTGCCGGCCAGCGCTGCGTCCTCGATCTTCTCTTCCTTCGATGCGGTCTCGGAGACGGCGTCCTTTGCCGGTTTCGAAGCTGCGTCGTTATCACGCTTCGCACGCGATCCAGCGACCGCGGCGGCACCCGCTGCAACAGCACCGACGGCCGCGGCAACGGCGGCAGCGCCGACCGCGACCTTGACACCGGTGGATGTGCCGCCCGACGGCATGATGTCGGTCACACGCAGCAGCGTAAGTTGCTGACGGTGCCCTTTCGTGCGCTGCGACGAGTGCTTCCGACGACGCTTGACGTAGTGAATAAGCTTCTCGCCCTTGATCTGGTCGATCACATCCGCCTGAACGGCCGCGCCGTCGATCGTCGGCGTGCCGACGGTGACTTCGTCGCCCCCGATCATCAGAACTTCATTGAACTGAACCTTTTCACCGGCTTCGGCGGCGAGCTTCTCAACGCGAAGCACATCGCCTTCGGCGACCCGGTACTGCTTCCCACCGGTCTTCAGAACGGCAAACATTCCGTCCCCTCCTATCTGTCGCGCCCTACGGCCCCCCTTTCGGGGTGTTCGCGCCGCCCCCACATGGAGCGAAACCTCGGACTGCGGCCCCTTCGGGCATGCCAAAAAATAATTAGGCCGCAAGTCTCCCTGCAGCCTTGGTTTGCTATTCCACGCGGAGCAAGCGGCGTCAACCTGCGACAGGCTTATGTTCACGATGGAGGCGTCAGTTGTAGCAAGTCGGCTCTGACGAGATAAAGGGACCTCATCCCGACTCATTATCGACGTCACCGTGTCGCGCCGGCCGACGCCTTCCTGGTCACAACGGGATCCCCGTGAAAGTCATCCACCTGAAGCAGCGTGTGCGTATCTGCCAGTGAACGCGTGTACGGTTGAGAATCGCTTCTTGCAGCGCATTCTCCTCACCGGCAACATCACAAGCAGCTTCCCAGCCACCTGCTTGGCAAGCGCGGCCTTTGAAAAGACACTGGAACCTCAGACACTCGGATAGATCACTCTCCATCGCGCGTTGACGGACCTAGGGCGATGAGAGCAAACTCACGCCCGCTGTCAACGTGATCGGCCTGCAGTCATAGAGAATTTGAACCCGACATTGATCGCTCGCCACCACGGCTGGAGGATCTTTAAGCTTTACTTTATATTACGGAGTCTCGGTGACCTGGCGGCGAACTCGGCAAAAATCCGCGGCGTCCTCTTGCGGCACCATGAACATTTGCATAAGGAGCCGCCACGACGATCCTGTGCGGAGAGGTGCCGGAGTGGTCGAACGGGACGGTTTCGAAAACCGTTGACCCTTCACGGGGTCCCAGGGTTCGAATCCCTGTCTCTCCGCCATTTCATTCTAGATCAAAGACTTAACCCGCATAATTCATGAAGCTGCGGACTTGTGCTCCGTGGGATGGTTTCCCCGGTCTCGGTTTTCTTGCGCGCACCCGGTGTTTGCGTCCGGTTGGCATGCCGGCCGGTGACTTGGGTCTTGGGCGATACGGGTTGATGTTTCTGGGTTTGTCGGGGCGCATGCGTCAGGCTGTTTTCGGTGGGGCGAGGGCGTCGAAGAGAAGGAGGAGAAGTCCCTTTCGGGGACACGATGCCGGCAGGGTCACGATGATCCGGGTCTTCTTTTCGACGATGGTGGCGGCCAGCTTGACGAGATGCAGCCGCAGCGTGTCGAACTGGGCGCGGCGCCATGGTGAACGTTTTGGGCAAGCCGCGCGGAGCTTCCACCAAGTCCAGTAGGCGCAGCCGTGCAGCATCAGGCGCATCTGGTTGGCGTTCGCCTTCGAGCACGACGTCCGGTCTGCTGCGAGGTGGGCCTTCCACGCCTTGATGTGGTTCTCGGCCTGGCCGCGAGCGGAATAGAGCTTCTCGTAAAGATGCTTGCCGCGACCGCCCTCGAGATTGGTGACGACGTAGCGGGTGTCCTGCCCCATGGGACCAACCTCGACGCG
>NZ_CYPR01000208.1 GCF_001408515.1 Jannaschia seosinensis
ATCACAAGGGGCTGCGGGCGGCTGCGCGTCGGGTGTTCGACGCGACCCACCAGCGCTGCCGCGTTCACTGGATGCGCGATGCGCTTGCCCATGCCCCGGCCAAGCAGCGTACGGCGGTGGCGGCGATGCTGAAGACGATCTTCGCGCAGGAGACAAAGGCCGAGGCCGAAGCCCAGTGGGAAGTGGTCGCGGATGCGCTTCGCGAGAAGCAGGAAAAGCTTGGCGTGTTCATGGACGCCTCCCGCGACGACGTCCTGGCCTACATGGACTTCCCGCGCGAGCATTGGACCCAGATCGCATCCACGAACCCAATCGAGCGAGTAAACCGCGAGATCAAGCGGCGCGCCGATGTCATCGGGATCTTTCCAAACGACGAAGCCATTGTTCGCCTGGTCGGCGCTCTGATGCTCGAGACAAACGACGAATGGACAGTCGCCCGGCGGTACATGTCGCTTGAAAGCCTCGCGCGCGTCACCGACAATGCAGACGTCAGATTGCCCACCGTGGCCACCTGATCAGCTTCGGACCTCTCCGAAGGTCGGCGCTCCTACACCACGCAATGGGGCACTATCGACCTCTACATCTTAAAGGCCTCGAGGAGGTGCAGCAGATCGCCACCGAATGGCTCTAGTCCTACAACAACGAACGCCCGAACATGGGCAACGGCGGGAATGACGCCCGCTCAGAAACGGAGAATGGTTGCGTAAATTCTACGACCACGCCCCCGCAAAAATGGCGGGATAATCACCGCAAGTGCTCGGCATCGTTCGATGATGCGAAGAACAATCGTTCTTGGGACCGCCGCCCGCAGGCACTTTGCCGCCCTCTGCGGACTAACGGCAGGTGCAAAATCCACCATGTGTACCCTATCTTCTAGGCCACGACCGCTACTGGTTCATCTTACGGGCTGCAGCGATCGACCGTTCCGCTTCCTTGATGTCTCCTTGAGATATGCCCAAAAGTTGGTGACGGTCCTCATCAGGCGGCGGTTTGAAGTTGCTTGATCCCGTCCTTGAACTCAATCCCCTGAATGACGTCGGGCAGACGGTTTGGCCCGTTGATCTTCCGCCACTTCTTCTTGGCTGACTTCATGAGTCGGAAGACCATGGCGAGGGCGGTCTTGCGGTTCAGGCAGCCCTTGGTTTTGCGGGTCCGGTTCCTGACCGTGGCGAAGACAC
>NZ_CYPR01000209.1 GCF_001408515.1 Jannaschia seosinensis
CGTCCTCGGAAGCAAAATATCTCCCCGGCATACGGATCACGCCCAAGGCCTTGCTGCACCTGCAAGGCCAGCGTGTTCATGCCCTTCCGCATGTCAGTCACGCCGCCCGCGATCCACACCTTTGCGCCTGCCGGAAACGCGATCATGCCCGTTCCACCACCTGGATGAGCCGCGCAAGGGTCGACGTCTCGGTCGAGGCGGCGGTCACGAGGCGACGTCCGTTCGGCAGGATGATCTCCACCCGGTCATGGCTCGTGTCATCCGCCCGAAACTGCGCATCGGTGGTTGCTGGCTCGGCGGCGACTTCCGGCCTCACGGTAACCGCCGTGAAATGCGCCCGGTCCCCATTGCCGATCAGAAGGCCCTCACGTGCCAGGCGACGCCACCGTGTGAGAAGCGAACGAGAGATCTCGTAGCGTCGTGCCGTCGCTGCTGCCATCCGAGGCGCCGCATAGCTCTCCTCAACGATCCGCACCTTCTCGGCGTCAGTCCACCGACGCCGCCGGCCGGTATCCGTGACCGAAAGAACCTCTACTTGGGACATGAAGCTATAGTCTGTCATAGCTTCATGCTCTTAAAGGCAGCCGGGTGGGTCGGTCAGACGGCCCTCGGCGGAGGCATACCCAGCATCAGCCGTCTCGAAGGGATGACAAGATATTGTGCGCAGGCGCTTCCAAAGCCGATATGATGTGTCGTCGTAGGAGTCGAAGATGGGCACTCAAGACTTTTTCAGCAGCCTGTTAGGGGCCGACTCATACAGGCTTGGGATCTTCACCGGAAACCCCGTCGCCATGATCGCTGCACCGCTTGCTCAAGGGGACCGCAGCTTCGATCCCAACAAATGCAAGTTGCGACGTTTTCTCCGTTGGCGCGTTGTTGTGGCGACAGCGACTTGATCGCCGGGGGCAGTACCGGCGCAACTCCAACCAAACGGAGGGAGCCTCCATGCAACTACTCACCCACCACATTCCGGCCGCCTATGACGAGTGGAAGCGCGAATTCGACGCCGAGACGGAGACCCGGATGAATGCCGGCCTCACCCTCCTGCAGCTTTGGCAGGATGTCGACGATTCCGGTGTCACCGCGCTCTACAAGGTCAACGACCGCAAGAAGGCCGAGGATTGGCTGAAGCGGGAGCGGCAGACATCCGGGCCGCTCGAAAGCCGGTTCCTGCGGACCGCCTGATGACCGACGCCGCACTTCACATTCGTCCCGAGGATGCCCGCCCCGCCCGGTGGGCCGCCCCGACGCGTGGTCATGTCTCCTTTCGCACGATCGTCGATGCCGCGCAGGGCCCGTCTCACGGCCTCGCCCAAGGCATTGCGGAACTGAAACGGGGCGACCGGGAGAACTCCCATCACCATGACCTGCCGGAAATCGGCCATGTCCTGTCCGGAAGCGGGTTCCTGACGCTCGAGGGCCAAGATATGGAAATTTCCGAGGGCGATACGATCTTCGTGCCACCGGGTCTTCGCCACGGTTGGGCCGCGGCGGAGATGCCTTTACGCGTGCTTTACACCTTCCCCGCCGACCGCCTGTCGGATGTGGCCTATCACTGGGCATGCGGATGACCCCCGATATGCGCGACTCCGTCCGGCGGGTCCTCTCGTCTTGGCTCCTCCGCCTTGCCATCATCACGGCCTTCGTCCTCGTCCTGCGGCAGATGCAGGGCCCTTCGCCTTGGCTCTTGCCGGCGCTGGCGCTCTATGCGGCGGTTTCGCTGCTGACCTCGATCATGCTGGAGCGGAGCCGGCGCAGGCAGGCGAACCGCGAAGCGCCCCCTCCGAAGGACACCGAATGACGCCCGAATTGACCGCCCTCGCCCTCGCCGTTCTGCTGCAAGCGGTGCAATTCGCTCTCTATGCCGTGAACGCCAATCGCGAACTCGGGCCGGGCTACACCATGTCCGCCCGCGACACGCCGCCTTCGCGCCCGATATCCGAGACGACAGGCCGCCTGCAGCGGGCCTTCCAGAACCATTTCGAGGGCCTGGTCCTGTTCACCGCCGCGATCGTCGTGGTGACCTTGTCGGGCCAGAGCAGCGCCTTCACCGCCACCTGCGCCTGGATCTATCTGGCCGCGCGGGTGGCTTACGTGCCGGCCTATCTCCTCGGCTGGCGACCGGGCCGAACGATCATCTGGATCGTTGGATTCACGGCAACGCTCCTGTTGGTCATCGCGGCGCTGATCTGATCTCTCCCGGGTGACCCGGTGCTGGGGCGGAAGCGCCTTCGGAAGCCCGGAAGCCGACCCTAAGGCGGCCGGCAAACTTGCAAACACCCTGAAAAAGCGGCATCGACAGACCGCCGGGTCCGAGGTCCGGCCCCGGGGATCTGCAACGAAGGACGACTTCATGGCCCAGTACGACGTCATCATCATCGGCAGCGGCCCCGGCGGCTATGTCTGCGCCATCCGCTGCGGACAGCTCGGCCTCAAGACGGCCGTGGTCGAAGGACGCGAGACGCTGGGCGGCACCTGCCTGAATGTCGGCTGCATCCCGTCCAAGGCGCTCCTGCACGCGACCCACCAGCTTCACGAGGCGGAGCACAACTTCGCCAAGATGGGGCTCAAGGGCAAGACGCCTTCCGTCGACTGGAAGCAGATGCTCGCCTACAAGGAAGACGTGATCGGCCAGAACACAAAGGGCATCGAGTTCCTGTTCAAAAAGAACAAGGTGGACTGGCTCAAGGGCTGGGGCTCCATCCCCGAGGCCGGAAAGGTGAAGGTGGGCGACGAGGTCCACGAGGCCAAGCACATCATCATCGCCTCCGGATCCGAGGTGGCACCCGTTCCGGGCGCGGACATCAAGATCGACGAGAAGGTCGTCGTCAGCTCGACCGGCGCGCTCGAACTGGACAAGATCCCGTCTTCCATGGTCGTGGTCGGCGGCGGCGTGATCGGGCTGGAGCTTGGCTCCGTCTATGCGCGTCTGGGCGTCGAGGTCACGGTGATCGAATTCCTCGACGGCATCACGCCGGGCCAGGACGCGGAGGTGGCGAAGAACTTCCAGAAGATTCTCGCCAAGCAGGGACTGAAATTCATCACCGGCGCCGCCGTTCAGAAAGTCACGGTGAAGAACGGTAAGGCCGACATCTCCTACAAGCTGCGCAAGGATGACAGCGCGCACGACCTCAAGGCCGACGTGGTTCTCGTGGCGACGGGCCGCAAACCCTTTACCGAGGGTCTGGGCCTCGACACGCTGGGTATCGGCATGACGGATCGCGGCCAGATCTCGGTCGACGACCATTACCGCACGACCGTCAAGGGGATCTACGCGATCGGCGACGTGATCGAGGGGCCGATGCTCGCCCACAAGGCCGAGGACGAAGGCATGGCGCTGGCCGAGATCCTCGCCGGGCAGGCGGGGCACGTGAATTACGACGTGATCCCTGGCGTGATCTACACCCATCCCGAGGTCGCCAATGTCGGCCTCACCGAAGAGATGCTCAAGCAGGAGGGGCGGGCCTACAAGGTCGGCAAGTTCTCCTTCATGGGCAACGGGCGGGCCAAGGCCAACTTCGCCGCCGACGGCTTCGTCAAGATCCTCGCCGACAAGGAAACGGACCGCATCCTCGGCTGTCACGTGATCGGCCCGATGGCGGGCGACCTGATCCACGAGGTCTGCGTGGCGATGGAATTCGGTGCCGCCGCCGAGGATCTGGCGCGGACCTGCCACGCCCATCCCACCTATTCCGAAGCGATGCGCGAAGCGGCCCTGGCCTGTGGCGACGGCGCGATCCACGCCTGAAGCGTATGCGCCCGGTCGCAAGGTCGGGCGCATCTCCCTAGGGGCGCTCCTGCGGGGCGATCCGGTTGTGTGACGGCAGTGCGACTCCCCTCGCCGACGCCGGTCCAAGGGGCCTGCGCCCCGGCATCACCCGGCGAGCAGACGGAGCCCCTGCGTGACGTCCGCCCGAACGGCAAGCCGCAGCCCCGGCTCGTCCCCCGCGCGCAAGGCCGCGACGATCAGCCGATGGTTGCGGGGCAGCTCGGTGCGGTTCAACCGCCCGTAGAGCTTGCGCATCGTCGGCCCGAGCTGCAACCAGACCGTCTCCGCCATGGCGAGCATCGCCGGAGCCTGCGCGCGCAGGTAGAGCGTACGGTGAAATTCCAGATTGGTGCGGATGTAGCCGGAGGCGTCGTGCTTGGCGATCTGCTCGGCGATGGCGCGATTGATGGTTTCCATCCGGTCGATCAGCGCCAGATGCGCCCGCGGCAGGGCCCGCACCGCCAGCTCCGGCTCCAGAAGCGAGCGCAGGGCCGCCAGCTCCTCGATCCGCTCGTTCGACAGTTCCGGCGTCGAGATGCGCCCCGAGGCCGACAGCGACAGCGCCCCCTCCGCCGCCAACCGGCGCAGCGCCTCGCGAACGGGAGTCATCGACACGCCATAATCGCGCCCGATCCCGCGCAAGGTCAGCGCGACGCCCGGCGGAAGTTCTCCGTGCATGATCCGCGTGCGCAGCGTCCGGTAGAGCCGGTCATGCGCGGCGCCCGCGCCGTCGGGAAGGGGGTTCAGGAGCATGGCGTCACCATGGCCTCAGCGGCCGCCGAAATCCACTGCATGCAACGCCGCCCCCTCGCGGCGCAGCCAGTCGCGGCGCGGCGCGTAATCCGGCATCAGCGCGGCGACCTGCGCCCAGAAGCGCGGCGAATGATCCATGTGACGCAGATGCGCCACCTCGTGGGCGGCCACGTAATCGAGCACCTCCGCCGGCGCCATCACGAGCCGCCAAGAAAACATCAACTCTCGCCGCGACGAACAACTCCCCCACCGGGAGCGCGTGTCGCGCAGCGTCATCCGCGTCGGCGCGATCCCTAAGGCGGCGGAATGCCGGTCCACCGCCTCGGCCAGATGGGTCCGCGCGAGCGTCTGCAAAAGCGCCTTCACCCGGGGCCCGGCCCGGTCATCGTCGGCCACAGCAATGCTCGTTCCGTTCAGCCGGGCCGACCGTCCCGGCCCCACGATCACCGGTATTTCCCGGCCCAGAACCGGCAGTGTCGCACCCACACGCACCACACGCGGCGGCGGGGCGGCCGCGACATGACGCGCGATCCAGCCGGCCTGCTCGGCCACGAAGGCCTGCGCATCCACCAGCGACGCACCCACCGGCAGGGACAGGGTTACCCGGCCATCCGACCGCCCCACCCGCAGCGACAGGCGCCGCGCCCGCGCCGATCGGCGCAGGCGCACCTCCAGATCGGGCGCACCCGGCACGGGGAGCGTGTCGGGCCCGTCCTGTCCAAAACCCTTGCCACCCCTTGTTCCCTGTGGCATCCGCCCCCAATTCCCGACCCCCGGGGCACAGCCCCCACGAGATGAAGGATGCGACATGCCCAAGGAAGAATGGGGCGTCAAGCGGGTCTGCCCGACGACCGGCAAGCGCTTCTACGACCTCAACCGCTCCCCGGTCGTCAGCCCCTACACGGGCGAGGCGGTGAACGTAGAGACCGGCACCAAGACCCGTGTTCTGGTCGCCGACAAAGACGATGCCGACACCAAGAAGGCCGGTGCCGACGATGACCTGCTGCTCGATGACGAGGACGACATCGAGGAGGAGGACGCCGTTGCCGGTGACGACGTTCTCGACGACGACGAGGATGAAGACACGGTCTCGCTCGACGAGATCGCGGATGTCGGCGACGATGACAACGAAGACTGACCCTGCGTAAACCGGGTCGATGGATGCGATAAATCTGCTTGCACCGTCTCCGCGCCTGCCGTAAATCGCAGGCCGGTCAGGGGCCTTAGCTCAGTTGGTAGAGCGCTTGCATGGCATGCAAGAGGTCAGGGGTTCGACTCCCCTAGGCTCCACCACTTCCCCTTTGAAAAGCACCAGACGGTTCTTCCTTTTTCGTCAGGAGAATTGCCTCTGCCCTGTTGGATGTCACTGAGAACTGACCCAGCAGCAGTCTAAATTGTCACTGAGAACTGACCCATGTGGAATCTTGCCCCTGACGGGATTTGTCGGGGGTTATTGGAGTGATCGACATGGGATTTTTGAGTGTCATTCGACGTTGGGCGTTACGGGACAAGATGCCCATCCGCGAGATCGCGCGGCGGACCGGGCTGTCTCGCACCACCATCAAGAAGTATCTGCGGGCGGGGATCGTTGAGCCCCGGTTCCAGACACCGGCGCGGCCGAGCAAGCTGGACCCATATGCCGAGAAGCTGACAGGCTGGCTGGTGACGGAGCAGCGCAAGTCGCGCAAGGACCGGCGCACCGCCAAGCAGATGCACGCTGATCTGGTTCAGCTTGGCTATGACGGCTCGTATGAGCGTGTCGCAGCCTTCGTGCGGACTTGGAAAGGAGACCGGCAACGCGCGCAGCAGACGACCGATCGCGGGACATTCGTGCCGTTGGTGTTCCAGCCGGGCGAGGCGTTCCAGTTCGACTGGAGCGAGGACTGGGCCTCTGTCGGCGGCAAGCGCATCAAGTTGCAGGTGGCCCA
>NZ_CYPR01000210.1 GCF_001408515.1 Jannaschia seosinensis
CGCTGCCAGTTCCATCTCGCGCGCAACGCCATTCATCACGCTCCGAACGTCGAGAGCCGCAAGCGCATCGGAGCTGAGCTGCGCACCGTGTGGAATGCCAGCACGCTCGCCAAGGCAGAAACGGCCTTGGCAGAGATCGTCGCCAGCTATCGCACCTCTGCGCCGAAGCTGGCCGCATGGCTGGAGGAAAACGCGCCCGAGGGGCTCGCGGTCTTCACGCTGCCCGAGCACCATCGCCGCCGGCTGCGCACTTCAAACCCGATGGAGCGATCCGTCCAGCAGGAGCTCAAGCGGCGCACCGTAAAGGTCAGGGTCTTTCCCAGCGACGACGCTCTGCTGCGACTGGTCAGCGCCGTCCTCGTAGAGATCGACGAGAAATGGGCCTCCGAGACCAAGGCCTACATCAAATGGGAATGCCAGGATGCACCACCCGCTCTCAGCAGAATTTCCAGACCGCAGGTTGCTCTATCGGCCACGATCACCAGCCGTTCGGGGTAAACATGCAGGCTGACGGGGCGGTTCGCAAAACTGGCAGGGACAGAGTAGCGATTGCGCTCGAAGGTGATCAGGCAGGTGGGCGACACCCGCTTGCTGTGTTCGACAAAGCCATCGAAGGCCGTGGGCAACGGCATCAGCGCAGGCTTCTCGACCTCCCAGATGTCGGCGATGCTGCCGGTCAGGCTGCCATGCGCGGTTTCGGTCCACAGCGCCTTGCAGCGCTCTTCCAGCCACACATTCAACGCATCAAGATCCGGAAAGGCCGGCATCACCTGCCAGAGCCGGTGGCGCGCATCGCGGACGTTCTTCTCGACCTGGCCTTTCTCCCAGCCCGCCGCCGGGTTGCAGAAGTCGGGCTCGAACACGTAGTGGCTGGTCATGGCCATGAACCGCGCATTCACATCGCGCTTCTTGCCAACGCCTACGCGATCCACAGCCGTGCGCATGTTGTCGTAGATCCCGCGGCCAGGCACGCCCTCAAAGACCCGGAACGCATGCCAATGCGCGTCGAACAGCATCTCATGCGTCTGCAACAAATAGGCCCTGACCAGGAACGCGCGGCTGTGCGACAGCTTGATGTGGGCCACCTGCAACTTGATGCGCTCGCCGCCGACAGAGGCCCAGTCCTCGCTCCAGTCGAACTGGAACGCCTCGCCCGGCTGGAACACCAACGGCACGAATGTCCCGCGATCGGTCGTCTGCTGCGCGCGTTGCCGGTCTCCTTTCCAAGTCCGCACGAAGGCTGCGACACGCTCATACGAGCCGTCATAGCCAAGCTGAACCAGATCAGCGTGCATCTGCTTGGCGGTGCGCCGGTCCTTGCGCGACTTGCGCTGCTCCGTCACCAGCCAGCCTGTCAGCTTCTCGGCATATGGGTCCAGCTTGCTCGGCCGCGCCGGTGTCTGGAACCGGAGCTCAACGATCCCCGCCCGCAGATACTTCTTGATGGTGTTGCGAGACAGCCCGGTCCGCCGCGCGATCTCGCGGATGGGCATCTTGTCCCGTAACGCCCAACGTCGAATGACGCTCAAAAATCCCATGTCGATCACTCCAATAACCCCCGACAAATCCCGTCAGGGGCAAGATTCCACATGGGTCAGTTCTCAGTGACAGCCAACACACCGGCATCGTCCCGCCCTGTATCCTTTTTAGAACCAGAACTTCCGTTCGGGAACGCCTCAGACAAGCCTCGAAGGAAGCGGCGGCAGACCTGGCGCAGATCGGGCTATGGCACACACCGCACCGCAAGCCACTGGAGGCCTTGGCCGCCGCTCTAGCGAACAGCAGGGTTCCAGCGCCAAACTCGGCAAGGCAGAGCTGCCGCGCAGGCGCAGTCCAAAAGAGACGTCCGGGTCGCCATGGGTTCGAAACAATGAAGCGGACGACGAGACGGCATTGGAGACATCCCGTCCGGACCCATGCGCCCTTTGCCCGCGTGCTGGTAATCTGGATCTGGTCACCAGCGGACGGCTTTGATCCTGCAATCCGGCCGCTACGTCTGCGAAGCCAAATACGCGGCCGCGACTGGCCAGATGCCCGAACCAGACACCGACCTTGCCCCACGGGAGGCATCCACCCAAGGGTAAAAGAACATAGCAAGAGGCTAGGGGTTTCCAAAAGTAGCTGGGAAGGGTCGTCTCTGTCTCGTTGATTAGTCCTGCAGCGCCTGCAGCGCAGCCCCGATAGAAGAAGGTTGCGCATCCTCGGCCTCGTGGACAAGAGCGCCGGGGATGTCTGGCTTGGAACTTACCGGTAGCTAGATGTTCCGTCCCGGATGATCACCTTTCCCCGCGACGATCCGCGCTCTTCATGGCAAGATCGGTTCTGAGGGACCTTCGAGACGGGGCACGACCATGCTGATACATCTTCACAAGCAGGCCACGACCACGCCGAAGGTGCGGGCGGCGATCCAGGCGAGCACGGAGCCTGCTCCGGTCCTGGCCGAGCGCTTCGGCATAACGGAGCAGACCGTTTACAAGTGGCGCAAGCGCGACAGCGTCGCGGATCGCAGCCACACGCCGCACAGGCTCCAGACGACGCTGACACCACCGCAAGAGGCCGTCGCGGTGGCCCTGCGAAAGGCGCTGCTGGTGTCGCTGGATGATCTGCTGGCGGTTGTGCGGGAGTTCCTGAACCCGAACGCCTCGCGCTCGGGGCTGGATCGCTGCCTGCGCCGGCATGGCGTGGGGAACCTGCGCGACCTGAAGACCAAGGCGG
>NZ_CYPR01000211.1 GCF_001408515.1 Jannaschia seosinensis
AACGCACGGCGCTTCCTGCGCGATCTGGAGCGCGCCTGCCCGATCCGCATCCGCACCATTCTCACCGACAATGGCAAGGAGTTCACCGACCGCCTTTTCGGCCTGCGCAAGCGGACTGCCACGGGAGAGCACGCGTTCGACGCGCTTTGCGCCGCCCTCGACATCGACCACCGCCTGACCCCGCCGAAGTCGCCGCAGACCAACGGAATGGTCGAGCGCTTCAACGGCCGGATCGAAGAGGTCCTGCAGAGCCACCATTTCCGATCAGGCGAGGACCTGGAGACCACGCTCCACCGATACGTCTGGCTTTACAACCAGCAGCTCCCGCAATCAGCGTTGGCCAGCAAGGCGCCCTTGCAGGCCATGAAGGACTGGCACAAAATCAAGCCAGAGCTGTTCAAGAAACAGCCACACTACCTTCCGGGATGTGACAGGTAGGCACCGGAAACGGCAATCCCACCAATGCCGCCTTTCGGGCTCCGCCTCGGTAAACCTTTGGTCAGCACGGGCGTCCGGGGCAACAATATACCGACACTCAACTTCGGTTAGTTACAGCCGCCAGTCGGACGGCCTGTCGTTTTGGAGCGCGATGCTTCACATCTAGCACCCAAGCGCTTCGAGCCGATGGTGTCGGAAGTGGGCGTTTAACCCGGATTACACCTGATTAATGCTGCGCAATGCTTCCGGACAGCAGCTCTTGTCACACGCGTCGGCGCAGCTTTGTCTCTCTGCGCCCGCCAGATCTGCACGGCTTGAATACGCTCTTCGTGAATTGGCCCCCGTTTCGACTGGACACTTGGGCATAACCATGGAGGCTTAGGGATATCCCTAAGCACGTGCTTATGTCTGACTATGAGATCATCACCGATGGCGGCCGCCGGCGAGTTATGCCCGAAAGTTGGTGATGGCCTGAAGTAGGCGGCATATCATGGCGGTGTTCACGCGCCGTCAGTCTCAAAAGAGAAAGGATATGCCACCATGGCCAAATCTACCGTTGTCCCGTTCGAACTGCCATCGGAATTTTCTGCGGATCCGTTGACCGAGGTAATCCAAGCTGGGGCCAAGGAGCTTCTGCGAACGGCGGTTCAGGCGGAGGTATCCGCCTTCCTCGCCGAGCATGCGCATCTTCTGGACGAGGAGGGCCGCCAGCGTCTTGTGCGCCATGGTTTTCTGCCCGAGCGCGAGATGATGACCGGGATCGGGACCATTCCTGTGCAGGTCCCGCGCGTGCGCGATCGCGGCCGCAATGAAGATGGGAGC
>NZ_CYPR01000212.1 GCF_001408515.1 Jannaschia seosinensis
GCTGCGCCTACTGGATTTGGTGGAAGCTCCGCGCGGCTTGCCCAAAACGTTCACCGTGGCGCCGCGCCCAGTTCGACACGCTGCGGCTGCATCTCGTCAAGCTGGCCGCAACCATCGTCGAGAAGAAGACCCGGATCATCGTGACCCTGCCGGCTTCGTGTCCCCGAAAGGGACTTCTCCTCCTTCTCTTCGACGCCCTCGCCCCACCGAAAACAGCCTGACGCAAGCGCCCCGACAAACCCAGAAACATCAACCCGTATCACCCAAGACCCAAGTCACCGGCCGGCCTGCCAACCGGACGCAAACACCGGGTGCGCGCAAGAAAACCGAGACCGGGGAAACCATCCCACGGAGCACAAGTCCGCAGCTTCATGAATTATGCGGGTTAGCTAAAACCGTTCTGAAATTGGTGGCGGACAACTCCTCATGGCCGTCCCGGAACCTACGATCAGGGTGAGTTGGCGGCCGGAAGGCGAGGTCGCGCGCAGCGAGATGAGGTAATTCTGCTTCGTAACTCGCAATGCGCGTTCCTCTGGTCGCGAAGTTCGAGACCTTGCCTTCCCTGCTGATTTGATCCGCCACCCTTCCGGGTGGTTTCTCGAAGATCCTGGTTTAGACCCTGAACGAAACGCAGACTGCCGTCGAGCAAGCACGAGCCGGAGGAGACTGTCGGCAAGCTTTCGTGAGGCAGGAATTGTGCTGGCGCCGGGGGAGGCGGGGGAGGCTCAGTGCATTTCGACGGACCGGTGGCGTCGAATAGACCTTTTGGCACTGACGGAATGGATGCGGCGGGCTGAGGGTTGATCTGACTCGGCGCGTGAAGGCGCCGACAAGGAGAATGTCCGGCTGCTCTGCGCGGCCCCGGATCCGGCGGCGGACAAGCCGATTTCGCAGGAGGTGGACGTTGGCAGTGGCCGGTCGCTGTACGGCGGCATTGCCTCAACTGACGCGGGTCGCAAGGTGCCGTGCGGAGCCGATGATGGGCAGGCGCTAGCCGGGAACACTGTCGCTCCGGCGAAGTGGTGCAGCTAGCCCGGATAATTCACGAGAAGGCGGCGGAGGTGGCGTAACCGTCGGAAACTATGTATTTTTTGGTTATCGACGCCAAAGATTCAGATTTCAGCAGGACGACCTCCGCCTGACCCAGTCTACGTGCTCCACGCCCCGCCTGTCACCCCTTAACGGTAAGCCGATCCTGCTCGGGTTTGACGGCGCCGACATGAGCTCCGACGCCGGCCTGACCCTGCTGCGCGAGATCGAGCGCAGGGCGGGTCTGGCGCAGCGGCTCGCAGATTGCCTGCGCGATCCGCGTGACCCGGCGAAAGTTCAGCATAGCCTGAGCGACATCATCCGGTTCCGGATCATGATGATCGGGGCGGGATACGAAGACGGCAACGACGCGGCGGCCCTGCGGAACGATCCCAGCTTCAGGATCGCGCTGGAGCGTGGCCCGGAAACAGGGCCGGCCTTGTGTT
>NZ_CYPR01000213.1 GCF_001408515.1 Jannaschia seosinensis
CGAGAGCGCGGCCCATATCCGCCGGTTGATCCGGCAGATTGCCAGGCATTGGCCCGAGACAGAAATCCTGCTGCGAGCCGACAGCCACTACTGCACCCCGCAGGTTCTGGACCTGTGTGACAGGCTCGGGCTGCGCTATATCTTTGGTTTGTCAAAGAACGGCCGTCTGGCGCAGAACATCTCGGCTCTGGAAGCGTCGACGGCGGCGCGCTACGTCCGGACGCCGGGCCAGAAGCTGCGCCGGTTCAAAACCTTCTCCTACGCGGCTCGGTCGTGGTCGAAACCCCGCCGCGTCATCGCCCGCGTTGAGGTTGGCCTCATGGGGCAGGACACCCGCTACATCGTCACCAATCTCGAGGGCGGCCGCGGCAAGCATCTTTACGAGAAGCTCTATTCCGCTCGCGGCCAAGCCGAGAAACACATCAAGGCGTGGAAGGCCCACCTCGCAGCAGACCGGACGTCGTGCTCGAAAGCCAACGCCAATCAGATGCGTCTGATGCTGCACGGCTGCGCCTACTGGATTTGGTGGAAGCTCCGCGCGGCTTGCCCAAAACGTTCACCGTGGCGCCGCGCCCAGTTCGACACGCTGCGGCTGCATCTCGTCAAACTGGCCGCCACCATCGTCGAGAAGAAGACCCGGATCATCGTGACCCTGCCGGCTTCGTGTCCCCGAAAGGGACTTCTCCTCCTTCTCTTCGACGCCCTCGCCCCACCGAAAACAGCCTGACGCATGCGCCCCGACAAACCCAGAAACATCAACCCGTATCGCCCAAGACCCAAGTCACCGGCCGGCCTGCCAACCGGACGCAAACACCGGGTGCGCGCAAGAAAACCGAGACCGGGGAAACCATCCCACGGAGCACAAGTCCGCAGCTTCATGAATTATGCGGGTTAACAGGATCTTTGCTCTCTCCGCCTGGCGCATTGATTTGAAGAACACGATCAAGTGCACGGATCCTTAAGTTCAATGGGTGCAGGCTTCCTCCGCTGTACGTCGTACCGTGAGCGAGGGTGGCCTTAGATGTTCCGTTCCGGATGATCGCGTAGACCCTCGTCGCTCTGCGCTTTTCATGGCAAGATCGATCCTGCGTGAGGATTGAGACGAGGGGCGAGCGTGCTGATCTTTCTCCACAAGCAGGGGACGACGACACCGAAGATCAGGGCTGCGATCTAGGCCAGCACCGAGCCTGCGTGGATGGTGGCGGAGCGCTACGGCATCTCCGAGCAAACGGTCTGGAAGTGGCGGAACCGGGACAGCACCGAGGACCGAAGCCACACGCCACACCGTCTTCAGACGACGCTGACGCCGGCGCAGGAGGCTGTCGCCGTGTCCCTGCGCACGACCCTGCTGCTGCCGCTCGACGACTTGCTCGCCGTGGTGCGCGAGTTCCTGAACCCGAACGACTCGCGCTCCGGGCTCGACCACTGTCTGCGTCGGCATGGAGCGGGCTACCTGCGAGCGTTGAAGCCAAAAGAGCCGAAGCCTGCGCATAACCCCTTCAAGGCCTACGAGCCGGGCTACCTTTACGTAGACGTGAAATACCTGCCCCAGATGGTGGCACAGGAGCCGCCGCCGGTATCTGTTCGTCGCCATCCCTTGCCCGGCAGGGCATTGCGCAGCAATCTCCCGAGAGGGACCGCGCCACCCGCTGGGTCTTCGTGCGCATCTATCCAGCGAAGACTGCCGCCAATGCCCGTCGCTTCCTGCGCGACCTCGAACGTGCCGCGCCGATGCGGATCACCCGGGTGCTCACCGATAACGGCAAGGAGTTCAGGGATCGTCTGTTCGGCCTGCGTAGGCGTGCCGCCTCTGGCAACCACGACTTCGACCGTCTCTGTGCCGATCTCGGCATTGAGCACCGCTTGGCGCCACCAATGCGACCGCAAACGAATGGCATGGTCGCGCGTTTCAACGGACGGATCGAGGATGTCCTGCAGAGCCACCGCTTCCGTTCAGGCGAAGACCTTGAACAGACAATCCTGCGCTACGTCCGGCTCTACAACGGTCAGCTTCCGCAATCCGTGCTGAAAGGCCGAACGCCCATCGACGCGCTCAAGGGCTGGCATCGCGACAAGCCGGAGCTGTTCAAGAAGCAGCCCTATAACCACACGGGATGCGAAACATAGAAGAAACAGGTCGACGGAAACCTCGGTCGATGCACACCCTGTTGGAGGCATCGGAGAGAATAATTTGAACTCGTCTTAAGGCTCAAACGCGGCGTTTTGCCCAGCAACTGCCACGTAAGCAGCAATTTGAGAAAAAGCCGCCTGATCGACGCGTTCGGTCATATGGGGAAGGCGTGCCGAACCGCGTTTCCCGATCCGGCACGCTTTTTCTAAAGTATCAGAAGAACGCCTGCAGCCCCGTCTGCGCGCGCCCTAGGATCAGGGCGTGGATGTCGTGGGTGCCCTCGTAGGTGTTCACCGTCTCAAGGTTGATCATGTGGCGCATCACGCCGTATTCCTCGGAAATCCCGTTGCCGCCATGCATGTCGCGGGCGGTGCGGGCGATCTCCAGTGCTTTGCCGCAATTGTTGCGCTTCATCATGCTGATCAGTTCGGGAGCCGCGACCCCGTCGTCGATCATGCGCCCGAGACGCAGCGACCCCTGCAAACCGAGCGTGATCTCGGTCTGCATGTCGGCGAGCTTCTTCTGGTAGAGCTGCGTTCCTGCGAGGGGCTTGCCGAATTGCTTGCGGTCGAGGCCGTAGCTCCGCGCCAGATGCCAGCAGGCCTCGGCCGCTCCCATGGCGCCCCAGGAGATGCCGTATCGCGCCCGGTTGAGACAGCCGAAGGGTCCTTTAAGTCCCTGAACGTTCGGCAGGAGCGCATCCTCGCCGACTTCCACGTCTTCCATCACGATCTCGCCCGTCGTGGACGCGCGGAGCGAGAGCTTTCCGCCGATCTTGGGCGCGGAAAGCCCCTTCATCCCCTTTTCGAGGACGAAGCCGCGAATCTTGCCGTCATGCGCATCTGATTTCGCCCAGACAACGAAGACGTCGGCGAAGGGGGAGTTCGAGATCCACATCTTCGTGCCCGAGATCAGGTATCCGCCGTCGGTCTTGCGCGCGACGGACTTCATGCCCCCGGGATCGGAGCCGGCATCCGGCTCGGTCAGGCCGAAGCAGCCAATGAGTTCGCCGGACGCGAGGCCCGGCAGGTATTTCTCCCGCTGCGCCTGCGAGCCGTAGGCGTCGATGGGATACATCACCAGCGAGGATTGCACCGACATCATGGACCGGTAGCCCGAATCCACCCGCTCAACCTCGCGCGCGATGAGTCCGTAGGTCACGTAATTCGCGCCGAGCCCGCCCAGATCCTCGGGCACGGTGGAGCCCAGAAGCCCCGCTTGGCCCATCAGGGGGAACAGCTCGGGAGCGGCGGTCTCGTCGCGGTAGGCGCTTGCTACGCGCGGCTGCAGCACCTCGGTCGCGAACTGCCGTGCCGCATCGCGCAGCATCCGCTCATCCTCGGTAAGCTGCTGCTCCAGAAGCATCGGGTCGGCCCATTCGAAAGCGCCGAGTTCCGGGCCGTGGCCTATGGTGTCCTTGGGCATTTCAGCCTCCTTTCGCGTCATGGGCCGCGATTTCCGCGGCGAAGGTATCGAGTAATTTGTGTTTTAGGATTTTTCCGGTCGCCGCAGCGGGCAGCGCATCGACGACGAAGATGGCCGAGGGCCGTTTATATGCGGACAGCGAGGCGGCGACGAATTCCGCCAGAAGTGAGGTGTCCAGATCCGGGCGCGTCGCCTGAACGAAGGCCAGGATGTCTTCGTTCCCGTTGCGCGCACGGCCGATGACGGCGGATTGCACCACGTCGGAATGGCCGTTCAGGGCCGCCTCCACCTCGGGCGGATAGACGTTGAAGCCGGAGCGGATGATCAGCTCCTTCTTGCGCCCGACGACATGCAGGCGCCCCTCCGCATCGATGCGGCCGAGATCGCCGGTCGAGAGCCAGCCTTCGGCGTCGAGCGTCTCGGCGGTCAGGTCGGGCGCGCGGTAATAGCCCTTCATCACGTGCGGTCCCCGCGTCAGGATTTCGCCCACGCCCTCTGCGCTGGGATCGGCGATGCGGATTTCGCAGCCGGTGAGAGGGGGGCCGACTGACGTATCGGGGTCGCCGATCCGGTTGCGCGTTGCCGACACGCCGGCCGTGGTTTCGGTCATGCCGTAGCCATTTTGCAGCGGTAGGCCATAGAACGCCTCCGCCTTGCGCTTCCACGCCGGGTCGAGCGGGGCCGCGCCCGAAGAGACGTAGCGCAGCCGTGCATCGCGGAGGGTCTCGATCCCCTGCGCTTCGGTATGCGCCATGAGAACGGCGTGCATTTGCGGCACGGCGGGCAGGATGGTGACGCCGGCCTCGAGCGCGGAAAGGAGCCGGTCGGGCGCGAAACGTGCCTCAAGCTGCACCTCCGCACCGGCGACCGCGCCGGCTGTCAGCATTGAGGCGAGCCCGAAGACGTGGGTCAGCGGCAGCACGCCGTAGAGACGCTCATCCGGCCCCATTCCGCGAAGCTCGGCCGACGCGCGGCCGGCGAAGTTGAGGTTGCCGTGGGTCAGCATGACGCCTTTCGGCGCACCCGTCGTCCCCGTGGTGTAGAGGATCACGGCGGTGTCGTCGGCATCCTCGGGGCTCGCCTCGGTGTGGGAGGTCAGGCCGACGAGGCCGCATGCGGTCTGGTGCGTGTCGGCGCCCGCGGCATTCGCATGGGCCGCGGCGTCGGGCGAGGCAGCGAGGGTGTAGACCGTCGCGCGAGGTGTGGCGTGGGCGACGATCCGGGCAATTTCCGCCGGCTTCATCCGGGCGTTGACCGGCACCGCGCGCGCGCCGAGACGGCTGGTGGCGAAGTGGAACGCCGCGAGCGCCGCGCAATTCTCGGCAACGATCATCACCCGGTCGCCGTGGCCGACGCCCGCTTGCGACAGAAGGGACGCGGCCTCCTCGCTTGCCGCGCGGTAGCCGGCCCAGTCCAGGACGATGCCGGTGGAGTCGCGCATCGCCGGTGCGCCGGGCCGGGTTTCGGCGTGGCGGTCGAGATGGCTGTGGACGGGAGCGGCGGCGTCGCCGGGATGCGCGTGCCCGGTGGGGGGCTGGGTATTCATGCCGTCCGCTCCGTCGCCAGGGGCTTGAACACGCCGGTGCCGGTGGCGATCACGCGACCGTCTTCGGCGGTGAGGCGGCCCTCGATGAACTTCACCTTGCGCCCGCCGCCGGTGATCCAGCCCTCGGCGATCAGCCTGTCGCCGACGCGGCCAGAGGACAGGAAGTTGGTCGTCAGCGACAAGGTCACCATCGGATGTCGCCCCGTCGGATCAATGGCCAAAGAGCCGGTCGCGCCCATTGCGTTATCGAGAAGAACCGCCGCAAGCCCACCATGCAGCGCACCGTGCCGGTTCGTGTGCCGATCGTCCAGCGTCAGACGGCAGCGTGCCCGTCCGTCGCCGCCCGAGACGTCGAGCTCGTAGCCCAGCGTGCGCTGCGTGCCCGTCTCGTCGCGGATGATCCCGGTCGCCCCGTTCATGCCGCGCGCAACCGAGCGAACCGGCCCAGATGCCAGAGGGCGTCGCCGAACCGGTGTTCGACCATGGTCAGGCGGCGGGCGAAATGCGCCAGGTCGTATTCCTGCGTGATGCCGATGCCGCCATGCATCTGGATCGACTCCTCGACGACGAGCTTGGCGGTCGCGCCCACGAGCTGCTTTGCCGCCGAGACGTGCAGCTCCCGCGTGGTGGGATCGGCGTCGAGATGGCCGCAGAGGTTGATGACCGCCGAACGCGCCTGCTCGATCTCGATCAGGACATCGGCCATCCGGAAGGCCAGCGCCTGAAACTTGATGAGCGGCTGACCGAACTGCGTCCGCTGTTGCAGGTAGGTGACCGTGAGGTCGCGGATTCGCTCCATCAGGCCGAGCGCCTCGGCGCATTGGGCGGCCGACCCGCGCGCGACCGTCCGCTCGATCGCGGGCAGGGCGTCGCCCGCCTCGCCCAGAAGCGCGTCACCCGGCAGGCGCATCTCCTCCATCGCAAGCTCCGCGCCCCGGCCGCCGCCCGTCAGGGGGTAGTCGCGGATTTCCAGACCTTCCGTTCCTTTCGGCACGAGGAAGAGAGCGAGGCCCTCACGGTCGGAAACCGCGCCGGAGACTCGGGCGGAAAGGACGATCTGATCCGCCTCACCGCCATTCGTCACCACCGATTTCCGTCCGGTCAGCACCCAATCGTCTCCGTCGCGGGCGGCGTTCGTCGCCACCCGTTCCAGGTCGTATCGCGAGCCCGGCTCGGAATGGGCGAAGGCCATCTGCACCTCGCCTGCGATCACCTCGTCGAGCTGCTCGATCTGCGTGGCGGAGCCGAGTTCGGCGATCAGACGGCCGGCGAGGAGCGTCTCCAGAAGCGGCTCCGGCGCACCGGCGCGGCCCATTTCCTCGAACACCACCATGAGATCGAATCCGGCCCCGCCGAAGCCGCCCTGTTCTTCGGTGAAAAGCGCGCCGATCACACCCATTTCCGTCAGGGCCTGCCAGGTTTCGGCGCTCCAGGCGGTGTCACCGCGGGCGATGGCTTTGGTGTCGACCTTGTCGACGAGCATCCGCCGTAGGCCGTCCTGCAGCATCTGCCGCTCTTCGCTCAGATTGAAATCCATGCCTCAGGCTCCCAGCCGCATCTTCGCGATGATCTGTTTCTGAACCTCGTTCGATCCGCCGTAGATCGAGAGCTTCCGATTGTTGAAGTACCGCCCGGAGACCGGCGCGGCATAATCCGGGCCGACCGGCTCGACGTTCGAGCCCGCTTCGAGCGCCTCGCTGACGAAGGGCATCGCGTAGGGGCCGCAGGCGCGCCGGGTCAGGTCGTTTATCTCCTGCCGGATGACGGTGCCCTTCACCTTGAGCATCGAGCTTTCGACCCCGGGCGCGTTGCCGCCGGCGGCGGCCGAGACCACGCGCAGGTTCGTCGTCGCCATCGCCATGAGCTGGATCTCGAGCCGCGCGATTTCGGCGGCAAAGAGCGGGTCCTCGATCAGGGGCCGGCCGTTCTGATGTTCGAGCGCGGCGATCCGCTTGAGGTTTGCAAGCGCTTCGTTGGCGAAACCCACGCCCGCGATGTTGGTCCGCTCGTGCGTCAGGAGGTATTTGGCGATGGTCCAGCCCTGGTTCTCCTCGCCCACGAGGTTCTCGACCGGGACGCGCACGTCCTTGAACCAGACCTCGTTCACTTCGGCGCCACCATCGATGAGGTGGATCGGACGGACCTCGATACCGGGATCGTTCATGTCGATCAGCAGGAAGCTGATCCCCTCCTGCTTCTTGCCCTCCTTCGAGGTGCGCACGAGGCAGAAGATGTGGTCGGCATATTGTGCGAGCGTGGTCCAGGTCTTCTGGCCGTTGACGACGTAATGGTCGCCGTCCCGCTCGGCCGTCGTCTTGATCGCCGCGAGATCCGATCCCGCGCCCGGCTCGGAATAGCCCTGGCACCACCAATCGGTGCCGTTCAGGATCCGCGGAAGCCAGTGCGCCTTCTGCGCGTCGCTGCCGAACTTCATAAGGACCGGCCCCAGCATCATCACGCCGAAGGGTACGATCCGCGGCGCGTGGGCGCGCGTCGTTTCCTCCTCGAAGATGTGGCGCTCCACGGCATCCCAGCCCGCACCGCCATGTTCCTTCGGCCAATGTCCCGCGAGCCAGTTCCGCTCCTGCAGGATGGCGTGCCACTCCTCGTGGTCTTCCTTGGTGACGCGCTGTCCCAGACGCACCTTGTCGGCGAGCCGCTTTGGAAGGCGCGCCTCGAGGAAGCCGCGCAGATCGCGGCGGAAGGTCTCGTATTCTTCGGAATAGGTCAGATCCATGTCGTCCTCGGTTCAGAAGATTTCGAAAAGGCCGGCGGCGCCTTGGCCCCCGCCGATGCACATCGTGACGACGCCGAGTTTCGCCCCGCGCCGCCGTCCTTCGTGAAGCAGGTGTCCCGTCATGCGGGTGCCCGTCATGCCGAACGGATGCCCGACGGAGATCGAGCCGCCATCGACGTTCAGAAGGTCGTTCGGGATGCCCAGCCGGTCGCGGCAGTAGATGAGCTGCGAGGCGAAGGCCTCGTTCAGCTCCCACAGGTCCACCTCGTCGATGCCGATGCCCGCGCGCTCCAGAAGGCGCGGGACGGCGAAGACCGGCCCGATTCCCATCTCATCGGGCTCGCAGCCGGCGACGGCGAAGCCGCGGAACGCGCCGAGAGGCTCGAGGCCCTGACGCTCCGCCTCCGCCTCGTCCATCATCACGAGCGCGGCGGCCCCGTCCGAAAGCTGGCTGGCATTGCCCGCCGTGATGTATTTGTCCGCGCCCCGCACGGGGTCGAGCGATTGCAGTCCCTCCAGCGTCGTGCCCGGGCGGTTGCACTCGTCCTTGTCGATGGTCCAGCTCCGCTCCGCGGTCTCGCCCGTCGTCTTGTCCTTGACGCCCTGAACCACCTCCATCGGCGCAATTTCCGCGTCGAAGCGCCCGGCTTCCTGTGCGGCGGCGGTGCGTTTCTGGGATTGGAGCGCCAGTTCGTCCTGCGCCTCGCGGGAGATGCCATATCGTCCGGCCACGATGTCGGCGGTGTCGATCATGGGCATGTAGAGATCGGGCTTGTGCGCCATGATCCAGGCATTGGGGCTGTCGTCGGGCGGCGGCTGGACTTGGCTGATCGACTCGACCCCGCCGACGAGGACGGCCTTGGCGCCCTCGGCCGAGATCATGTGACCGCCCATGGCGATGGCCTGCAGACCGCTGGCGCAGAAGCGGTTGACGGTGGTGCCGGCGACGGTGACGGGCAGGCCGGCGCGGATCACCGCCTGACGCGCGATGTTGCGCCCCGTCGCGCCCTGTGGATAGCCGCACCCCCAGATCGAGTCCTCGATCAGGGCCGGGTCGATTCCGGAACGCGCGACGGCATGGGCCGCGGCATGTCCCGCCATGTCGACGCCGTGGGTCCGGTTGAACGCGCCGCGATGTGCCTTGCCGATGGGCGTGCGGGCGACGGATGCGATGACGGCACGGTTCATTGGTTCATCTCCCCAAAGGTGCGGCCGGTCTCGGACAACTCGTCGATCAGGGGCGCGGTGCGCCAGAACTCCGGATTCGCTTCGGCATAGGTCCGGATCCGGTCGCGGATCGTGCCGATGCCCGTCTGGTCGGCATACATCATCGGTCCGCCGCGCCAGCGCGGAAAGCCGTAGCCGAACAGCAGGACGGCATCGACGTCCATCGGGCGCTTGGCGATGCCTTCGCCGACCACGCGGGCGGCTTCGTTCACCATCGCGGCCATGTAGCGATTGCAGATTTCGTCGTCGCCGATGTCGCGCGGCGTGATGCCGTGCTTCGCGCGGACCTCGTCGATGATCGCCAGAACCTCCGGATCCTCCTGCGCGCCATCCTCGTAGACATAGTAACCCCGGCCGGTCTTGCGCCCGAGTCGCCCCATCTCGTTCAGGCGGTCGTCCCAGTCGGGATTGACGACGCCCGGCCGCGGCCCCTGCCGCTTGCGGGTCGCGTGGCCGATGTCGAGCCCGGCGAGATCGGCCACCTTGTATGGCCCCATCGCAAAGCCGAAACGCTCCAGCGCCGCGTCGATCTGGTAGGGCGACGCGCCCTGCAGGATCATCTCGTTCGCGGCGGCGCGGTAGTGGCTGAGAATCCGGTTGCCGATAAATCCGTCGCAGACCCCGGCGCGCACGGCGACTTTCTTCAGGCGCTTGCCTAAGGCAAAGCCCGTGGCAACGACGTCGGGCGCCGTATTGTCGGCGACCACGACTTCGAGAAGGCGCATGACATGGGCCGGCGAGAAGAAATGCAGGCCCAGAACGTCCGCCGGGCGGCTCGTCGTCGCCGCGATCTCGTTGATGTCGAGATATGACGTGTTCGTGGCCAGAATGGCACCGTCCTTCATGACCGCATCGAGCTGGCCGAAGACCTGCCGCTTCACGTTCATGGATTCAAAGACGGCCTCGATCACCAGATCGGCCTGAGACAGCGCCTGGTATTCGGTGGTGGTGGTGAGGTCGGCGCGGGCGCGGGCCTCGGCACTCATCTTGCCGCGGGCGACGGCGCCGTCGAGGTTCTTGGAGATGGTCGCATGCGCCTTTTCGGCCGCTTCCGGCGTGGTCTCCACCAGCGTGACCGGGATCCCTGCCAAGATGCAGGCGGTGGCGATGCCCGAGCCCATCGTGCCGCCGCCGATGATGCCGACGGTGTCGAGGGGGCGGGGCTCGACGTCCTTCAACTCCGGCAGGGACGAGACCCGTTTTTCGAGGAAGAAGGCGTGGATCAGCGCCTCGCGCTGCGGGCTTTCCATCAGCGTGTCGAAAAGCCGCCGCTCTTGGGTGAGGCCTTCGTCGAAGGGCAGGGCTGTCGCGCCAAACGCCGCTTCGGCCGCGCGGCGTTGCGAAATCTGACCGGGATGCCGCGCCTCGAGGAGTTGGTCCCATGTCGCGGCATCCTTGGTGGCGGGGGCCGCCGTCAGGTTTGAGGTCGGGCGCGCGGTGGCACCTTCCGCCAAAAGCTCCTGCGCATAGGTGAGGCCTGCAGCCCGTGCCTCCCCATCCGGGGCGATGCGATCGATCAGCCCGTATTCCGCCGCAATTTCTGGCGTCACGGGCTTGCCGCCGGTGATCATGTCGAGTGCGGCATCCATGCCGGCAAGGCGCGGAAGACGCTGCGTGCCGCCGGCGCCGGGCAGCAGCCCGAGCGTCACCTCCGGCAGGCCCAGCTTCGCGCCCGCCACGGCGACGCGGTAATGGCAGCCGAGCGCCACCTCCAGCCCGCCGCCCAGTGCCGCGCCGTGAATGGCGGCGACGACGGGCTTCGTGCTGCGTTCGATCCGCGCGATCACGTCGGGGAGATGCGGCTCCCTTCGCGGCTTGCCGAACTCGGAGATGTCGGCGCCGCCGATGAACAGGCGGCCGGCCCCGACCAGCACGGCGATCTTGGCGGCGCCGTCTTCTTCGAAACGATCGAAGGCGTCGACAAGGCCCGCGCGCACCGCGTGGCCCAGCGCGTTCACCGGCGGATTGTCCACGGTGATGACAGCGATGCTGCCGTCGGTCTCGTAGTGCACGGGATGGGTCATCTGCTTCCTCTTCTCGATCGTCAGTCTCGGAGCCTCGGGCGTTCAGCGCCGGAGCGGAACGGGGCCGAGCCCGAGCTTCGTTTGCAATTCGCACACGGCGGCGCGCAGGACGGGCCCGACCTCCTGCTCCATCCGGACGACGTTCAGGTCGTCGGGTAGCGCGCCGCAGGTGAAGACGACGGGCTCGGAGAGGTCGGGGGATTGGAACGGCGTCGACACCGCATGGATGTTCGGGGCGAAGTACTCGGCGGGCGGCGTGATGACGAAGCCGCGCAAGATCAGTTGGCCGAAGGCCTCCTGCCGGATGCGGTGCGCGAGTTCGAGCGTCAGATCCCGGTCGCCGCCGACTTCTTCCACGATCCGGGGCAGGGCGTCGTCCGGGAGGGCCGCGAGGTAGCACGCGCCCGAGGAGGAGCCGCGAAAGGGGACGCGGTGCCCGACATCCAGCCAGATCGAGGAGACGCCGTTCGGACGCCACACTTTCGTCAGGAGCAGCCGCTCCCGGTCGCGAACTCCCAAAAGCGCCATCGTGCGCGTCTCGTCGGCCAGACGCTGCATGATCGGGCCGGCAAGTTCGGCGAAACCGATCGAGGCGGCCGCGACGTTTCCCAGCGCAAGCAGCGCCGGGCCGGGCCGGTAGCGTTCGCCGTGACGCGCGTGGCTAAGATAGCCCAGCGCATGCAGCGTGTAGGTCAGGCGGGAGACGGTGCTTTTCGGCAGGCCCGTGCGCTCGGCGATTTCCGCGTTGCCGAGCCCGTCATCCGAGGGCCGGAACGCGCGCAGGACCGAGAGGCCCCGTGCGAGAGTCGTGGCGAAACGACGATCGGTTTCGGAGAAATCCTTCACGTCAGCGCACCGAATACGGAATGATCAGCGACAGGGCCGGCACCGCCATGATGATGATCAGAACCAGCAGGTCGATGGACAGGAACCGCAGAAGCCCTGAGAAGATGCGGTCGATCGGAACGCTCTTGCCGACGACGGACGAGATGACGAAGACGTTGAGGCCCACGGGCGGCGTGATCAGGCCGATCTCCAGAAGCTTGATGACCACCACGCCGAACCAGATCAGGTCGAGGCCGTAGGTCTCGATCACCGGCACCATGAGCGGCAGCGTCAGAACCATGATGCCGATCGGGTCGAGGAACATTCCGAGCAGCAGGTAGATCAGGGCGATCACGGCCATCAGGACGACAACGTTCGGCTCTGCCCCGGTGACGGCGCCGACAATCGTGGGCGCCACTCCGGTCAGGGCGATGAAGGCTACGAAAATTTTCGCCGCCGCCGCGATCAGGAAGATCGAGGTGGTCTGGATCGCGGTCTCGCGCAGTGCGCTCCAGAGGCCAGAGAAGGTCAGCTTGCGCTGCGCGAAGCCCGCCACCGTCACCAGCGCCACCGATATTGCGGCCGCTTCGGTTGCGGTGAAGATGCCGCCATAGATGCCGCCCACGATAACCACGAAGAGCGCCGCGGCAGGCCACGCGGCGAGCGCCGCGCCGCGCTTTTCGGCGAGGGTGATGGAGCCGGTGAAAGCCGGCGCGTCCTGCGGTTTCTGACGCACCCAGATCCAGATCACGAAGAGGAAGCCCGCGAGGCTCAGAAGGCCCGGCAGGACGCCAGCGAGGAACAAGGCCGAGATCGAGGTTTCCGTGAAGATGCCATAAATGATGAAAAGCACCGATGGCGGGATCAGCGACCCGAGTGTGCCACCGGCGGCGACCGACGCGGTGGCGAGGCGTTTGTCGTAGCCAAGCGACAGCATCTCTGGCGTGCAGATGCGGCCCATCGTCGATGCGCAGGCGATGGAGCTGCCGGAGATGGCCGAGAACCCGCCGCAGCCGACGACGCTCGCCATGGCCACGCCGCCGGGGATGCGCACCAGCCAGACCCGCGCTGCGTGATAGATCGCAGTCGTGATCTCGGCGCGGTAGGCGATGTGTCCCAAGAGCACGAAGAGCGGGATCATCGACAGGTCGTAGCTGTGGATCAGGTCGAAGAAGTTCGAGAAGACGAGGCTCGAGGTGGGACGGAACGCGCGGTCCGGCATGAAGGCGCCCGTGCGGAACGCGAAGATGCAGAACGCCCCGATCGCGGCCACGCCCGCGAGCGCGAAGGCGATGGGAACACGGATCGCGAGAAGGCCGATAACAGCCGCGAAGGCGATGATGCCGATCAGCGTGCCGTCCATATCAGGCGTCTTCCTGCATAAAGTTCGTCCCCGTCTCCAGATCGATCCGCTCGCCGCGCGCGAACGTGAGAATGTCCTGCGCGACCTGCACGAAGAGGCGCAGCCAGCAGGCCGCTAGGCCTAGCAGAAACAGGATCCGTCCCGGCCATTTCGGAAGGTTCAACTGGCCAAAGAAGAAGCTCCCGCTCTCGATCACGCTGTGCGCTTCCTTCCACCCCGCCCAGATCAGCGGCAACAGCGCGAGCAGCCCGACGATCCCGCCGAAGATGACGAGCGCGTCCTGCAGGCGTCTGGAGAAATGCTGGCTCAGCACTTCAACCACGATATTGGCGCGGGCGGCGACCGTCGCCGCGAGCGGCAGGACGATGGCCGCCACCATAAGTTCGGCGACCAAGACGACGGTGTCGGGGACGCCAGAATTGAAAAACGTGCGCAGAACCACGCTGACCGTGATCAGAAGGCCGAGCGCCACAATGGCGACAGCAGCCAAGTCCAGCAGGAAACGCTCGATCCAACGAAGCATGGAACCTCAACACTCGAACGGAAGGAGAAACCCGGCCCGCACCCGAAGGATGCGGGCCAGACCGCGTCAGCGCTCCCAGGGGTAGCCCTGGGCGTCGCGCTCCTGCGTGTATTCGTCGATGAGGCCGCGATACTCGGTCAGCATCGCCTCGCCGTCCATGCCCATGCCGGAGACGGTGTCCTTCCAGCTTTCGACATAGGTGGAGCCGGCCTCCACGAGCTTGGCGCGTTCCGCCTCGGGCAGCTCGACAACCTCGATGCCCTTGTCGCGCATCATCTGCACTGCCGCCTCGTTCTCGGTGGCGAGGATGCGGCCAAGCTCATCAGGGATGCGGCGGCCGGCTTCCATGAGCACGTCCTGCTGCTCCTGCGTCAGGCTATCGAAGATGTCCTTGTTCATGAACACGCCCAACGCGCCCACCTGGCCCCAGTCGAGCAGGGTGTAGCTGTCGATCACTTCCTGCCATTGCAGGGCCGGCACGACGTAGCTGTAGCCTTGGCTGCAATCGATCAGGCCGGAATCAAGGCCCTGATAGGCATCGTAGATCGACATGGAGACGAGGTTCGCGCCCTGGTCGGCGAAAGCCTGGCCATAGGCGCCGACGCCGCGGACCTTGAGGCCTGCGATGTCGTCGACGCTGTTGATCGTCGCGCCGACGCAACCGATATGGACGGCCGAGGTCGTGAAGGTGCCGATATAGACGAGGTTCTGGTTGGCCAGGTCCTGCTGGATCTGCGCGTTCGAACGCATCAGATCGTCCGTGGCTTTCATGCCGACCCACGGGTCGGGATTGTTGATTGGCAGGTCCGCGATGCCGTAGGCCGCCATCTCCTGCGGGAAATAAACCGCGATGATCGTGCCTGCATCGGCGACACCGTCGGCGAGAGCACTGCGTGCCGCGCCGGCTTTGAAAAGCGCACCGCCCCACTGCGTATCGAAGCTGAGGTCGCCGCCCGACAGTTCTTCAACCTGACCGGTGAAGAAGTTGATCGCGTCCGCACGGGCGCCGCGGTTCGGACCCGCTTCACCGAAATAAAGCGTCGTCTGCGCAGCCGCCGCACCGGCGGTGAGGGCAAGCGCGACCGCCGCCGAAGTCAAGAATTTCGTCATACTTCCTCCCTTGCTCCCACAATTCCGCATTGCAGAATTGTGTTCGAACAAATGGAATCTAACGCGCAGAGGGCGGTTTTGTAAATCGCCTGTCGACAGTAGATGTGGACGGCACTCTCAGGTCTGCGGGTTCGGTGCCGGTCTTGCCGCGACCCAATTCCCATCAATCCCTCGCACGTATATCGATACGGAGGCGGCAAACTGGCCCGCGGCGCCTATGAAGGGCTGGTTTCGTGCGGATCAGCCAGGCGGGACAGGCGGTCTTCCGCTTGAACGCGCCGTGGAGGCTCGTGACCCCCGCTCTCCGTGTTGCACGTGGTCCTCGTCGCTGAGGGACAGGTTCGAGCACATGTCCATGCCGAATGAGATCGGGTGGATCCGGTGTCTGCGCCACAATAGCTGCGCCGCACGTCGAAGAGCCTGGATATTCGTCATCGCTATTCCCTCGGCCTCGGCGGCGCGTCCGATGTTCGATTTTCGCCGAGGTGTTAGGGCGCGAAGCGAGACGTCGTCGCCGATGCTTCCTGGGCAGTTCATGAAAGTGGCGACGAAATCGCCGCACGTTCCGCAATGAACAGCAGCAGGGATCGTCCGAGGTCTCGGTTTTTCCGCGAGCACTGGAAGGCGTTGTCCGCGATCCAAGAGGAGATGGCGCTTTCGTCCGCCTCAACGGAAGGTGATTTGAACGGCGCCCATGGCGGGACGCAGTCGGATAAATCGTTCGCCGGAAACGGGAAAAACGCGCGCCGGGCGTGAGAGCGATCTTCGACTGGTCGCAATTTACCGCGCCAAAGCGCGTGCGTGCGGTGGTCCTCGCGCTGGTAAATACTATCTAAAGATGACGATACGCGGTTGCCGGCAAAATGCCGTGCCGGGCGTGTCCGGCTTGGTGCGCCTGCACCGGACCCGCAACCCTTACCTTGCCCGCCTTGGCGTGCTGTGCTCAACGGGCAGGATCCTCTCTGATGAAGAATAGCTATTCCATGACCGCTTCCAGTATCGCCGACACAAGCGCCGATGCGCGCCGTTGGGTTCCGATCCTCGCCCGCTACCGCGAGCCTTCCACCAGCCGCAGCTTGTTCGAGGTCGCCATCACATTGGCCGCATTCGTCCTTTTGTGGGCGCTGGGTTGGTGGGCCCTTTCGATCAGCCCGTGGCTCGCGGGCGGCATTGCCGTTTTGAACGCATTCATCCTCGTGCGGCTCTTCGTGATCCAGCACGATTGCGGCCACGGCGCGTTGTTCAGCAGCCGCAGGCTTGCCGACTGGACTGGCCGCGCACTCGGGGTTCTGACGGTGACGCCATACGACGTATGGCGCCGCATTCACGCCGAGCATCACGGCCATTCCGGCAATCTCGACCGCCGCGGCATGGGCGAGGTCCAGACCTTGACGGCGGCCGAATATCGCGCGCTGTCCCCGATGGGCCAGTTGCGCTACCGGATCTACCGGCATCCCGCCTTCCTGTTCGGCTTCGCACCGGCTTGGGTCTTCCTGCTGGAAAACCGCCTGCCGCTGGGGTTGATGCGGGCCGGGCGGGTCTACTGGATTAGCGCGATGGGAACCAATGTCGCCGTCGCGGCGCTTCTGGGGCTGATCTGGTATTTCGGCGGGTTGCTGCCGCTTCTGGTGCTGTTCTTGCCCACTACTGTGCTGGCGGCCACAATTGGTGTCTGGCTCTTCTACGTCCAGCACCAGTTCGAGGAGACGCATTTCGAGCACGAGCCGGAGTGGCAATTGCACGACGCTGCCCTTCACGGCAGTTCGCATTACGACCTGCCCGCGCCCCTCCATTGGCTGACCGCCAATATCGGATTGCACCACGTCCACCACCTCAACAGCCGAATTCCGTTCTACCGCCTGCCGGCGGTCTTGCGCGACCATCCGGAACTCGATCGGGCCGGGCAACGGCTGACCCTCCGCGAGAGCCTGCACTGTGTGCGACTGAAGCTGTGGGACGAGGAGCGCCGCAAGCTCGTCACTCTTGCTGATGGTTTGGCGCCGGCGGCAGCTTGAGCTAGGGGCACGGCGGGCTTGAAGCGAGATCCTTTGAAGATGGTATTGGCGGCGGTGCAGGGTCGTCGTGCACCCTCGCTGCGGTTGAGAGCGAGGCCGCGGCAGATGGCTTAATACAGGTTCCCGGTGCAGGATCAGAGGATATGCGGCATGACCGCGGTCAAAGAGCTTTGGTGGGAACCGTTCTGCGCAACGAGTTGCGCAGATATCAAGGTCAGACTTCTATCGCAAATTGGTGTCGCACGGTGAGATTGTCATCGCGTCCTGCGCAAGGTGCTGAGTTCCGTTGCACCCGCCAACGCCAGCGCGCCAGCCGTTGATTTTGACGAACGCCGATACGGGGCAGTTTTCTAAAAACCGTGAACCCGTTGTTCTCCATGAAGACGCATTCGCTTCGGCCCAGTACGTATCTTAAGCATCTGCAAGGTCGAGGCGCAGCGTGATGATGACGAGAAGGTTTAGGGCATACCTCTTTAGCTGCGCGTTTTGCTCGCACAGAGAATGTTGACAGTTTCCGGTTTTTCACAAGGTATTGCGGTGCCTTATAATTCCGCAGAGTTGGGTCTGGATAGGTTCTGCAGATGGGAGACACCGCTGAAGGCGAAGCCGAGGTCCGAAGAGGCTCACCATCGCCGCGTCAGTAGTTGCCCGGGACATCGCTCGCCGGGAATGACTCGTCGGACTCTTCGTCCACCATCGACCATTCGCGCGGAGGATTGGCCATCGACCCCGGGCCGGCGTTTCGCACCTGTCTTGCCTTGGCTTCCTCCATGCTGTCCGTTGCATTTGACCGGTGCCGCTCCCTCTGTGGCGAGCGAAGGAGCATTACTACAAGAAATCCCAGCGAAGCCGTTGCGATGATCAGAGCGAGGTCGTTGCGGGACATGTTCGGTTCTCCGAAGCTGAATGAATGTGAGGGAAGAACCGAATGAGCAGACAACGGTTCCTGCACGCGTGTTGACGTGTCGCCCTGTTTCTCCTCAGAGCTCCGGTTGGATCCGGACTAAAGCGAAGGGACTGGATATGAAGCGAAACAGGTTTAGCGAAGGACAGCTTGGCGGCCAATTGATCTACGCCCATTCGATGGACAGTTTCCGAGACAGTTCAGACCATTCTCCGCGCCTGCTGCTTGGTTTCGGTCTGGTTGAGGTGGACCACGGCGGGCGGCTGTCTCCCATTGGGCGGGTGGGGCCGCTGGTGATTGCAGACGGCGATCCATCGAGATTCGATCCGCTTCAGCCGCGGTGTTCGTCACGGTAGTTGTCGCCTGCACTCGTTTTCACGCTGCGTTCTCGGCTGGGCCGGCCATGGGGCCGCCGCCGCCAGCTTGATGGGGGAGCGCGTCGGCAGCCCCATGGCCTCTGCGCCCGGCATCGGGTCGCTCGGGGTTAAGCCAGACCGAGCCGATGGGCTGCCAGTCGCGGGTCTGACCTGACCAGCGTTCCGGGTGTACGGCGCGGGCCATCTGGTAGACGCGGTGGCGCTCTGCCAGCAGCGCCTTTTCCTCGCCACGATGGCGCTGGTCGGGTGTCACGAAGCGGATGGCGCTG
>NZ_CYPR01000214.1 GCF_001408515.1 Jannaschia seosinensis
CCGACCAGCCCTTCCGCGTTGCCCTTGTCGTTGCCCTTTCCGGGCCGCCCGTAGCGGTCGCGGAACAGGTAATGCGACAGGAACCCGCTGAAGAGCGTGGCCCGCTGACGCGTCCCGTCCGGCAGGATCTTCGCAACCAGACAGCGGTCGTTGTCGTAGAGGACCGATGCGGGCACCTTGCCAAAGAACGCGAAGGCGTGGACGTGGCCATCAATCCAGGCTTCCGCTGTCGCCGCGGGATAAGCGCGCACAAAGCAGGCATCGCTGTGCGGCAGGTCCATGACGAAGAAATGCGCCTTCTGCTCGACGCCGTCGATGATGACCACCGCCTCGCCAAAGTCGGCCTGGGCATGACCGGGCGGATGCGCCAGCGGCACGAACATCTCTCGGCCGCGCCGCTCGCGCTCCCGCATGTAGTCCTTCACGATCGTATAGCCGCCGGTGAAACCATGCTCATCGCGGAGCCGTTCGAACAACCGCTTCGCCGTGTGCCGCTGCTTGCGATGGACCTCGCGATCGCCATCCAGCCAGCCGTCGATGATCCCGGTGAACCCGTCCAGCTTCGGCCGCTTCACGGGCGCCGTTCGCCGGTATCCTGGAGGAATCGAGAACGCCAACATCTTCTGAACGCTGTCGCGCGAAATCCCGAAGTGATGCGCCGCCGCCCGCTGGCTCATGCCCTCCGCACAGGCCAATCGCACCTTACGATACAAGTCCACGGTGAAAATCCTCCCGCCCTCCCTGCCGCCAGAGAGGGTAAAGGTGGACGACTTTTACGCCGCCCGCAGCAGGCTCATCCCGCCGCTACCGTGGCAGACTTTTGCACCGCCGTTCTCACCTCTGTCGTCCGAGGTCTGGCCCGGCGTCACATCGGTGCGCATCGGCAGGCTCCAGCCGTTCGTGCGGAGGTGGATCTTGGTCGTCTGGCCACCTCTTGAGCGGCCAATACCCTATCGCGGAGTCCCCCTTTTGCGCCGGCTGCATGCTGATGCGCACGGATCACCGTGCTGTCGATCCTCTGCAAGCGGTCGGGCGGGTGATTGCGCTCGGCCGCGCCCTCGTTCAGGGCTTCCAGGATCGTCCCCCACAGCCCCGCGAGCGTCCGACGGCGGAACTGGCGGTAGACACGCGACCATTTTCCGAACTCCTCGGGCAGGTCGCGTCAGGGCGAGCCCGTCCGCGCGATCCAGAACACCCCGACGAGCACCCGCCGGTGATCGCTTCCATGCCGCCCGTTGCGAGCTCGCACCCTCTGGATGGACGGCTCGAAGAACAGCCATTCCGCATCCGACATCAGTCCGCGTGCCATCACATCACCCGCCTGACCGTAGTCCGGCAGCACGATCCTCATCAAAACCGTCAGGTAAAGGGTTTTGTCAACACCGTCTAGGCAAGAGGCAAGTTGGGGCATCAGCCAATCTATGCAATAGGCTCCCCGACGTGGCCACGTTGAAAGACAATCCCCCGTTCTCTGAAGCGCGGAGAAAGGAGTGGCTGTCGCGTCTCGCATAGGGATCAGACAGCCATTTTGTAGCGTCGACATCGTGCAGGGTCCCTTCGGGCGCCCGAGACAACCTCTTTCCGGGGGAGCGACCGCGTGCTGGCGCCGTATTCAGTTCTGCAGGAGCTAGCTGTAGCGGCCGGTATCGCGCCGAACAGGGAGAGGCACAGGGCTCCCCGTCGGTGTCGCAGCCAGGGCAAGGGAAACGAACTGCGTACGGAAAAAATGTGAGGTCGCTGAAGCCCGAAGCGAAGAGTCGCAGTTGATGCCGTGGTGTGTAATGTGAGGTCGTCTCAGACCTGATCATCCGAGGAGAAAGACCGATGGCGCTGCCCAAAAACGATCCGGATAGCGCGACGCAGATAGAGGCCGTGCTTTTCGACACGGATGGCGTCATCACCGACACGGCCGCGGTACATATGGCCGTCTGGAAGCAGCTGTTCGACGCATATCTTCGGATGCGAGGCGGCCAGACCGAGCCTTTCTCGGCTGAAGATTATCGACGTTACGTTAACGGCAAGCCTCGCTACGACGGAGTGCAGGCTTTCCTCGCCTCACGCGGGATCGACCTGCCCCTTGGGGAGCTGGATGATGAGCCCGAAGCGGAGACGATATGCGGGCTCGGCAACCGCAAGAACGAGTATTTCCGGAAGTGGCTTGCGGAAAATAGCGTCCGTGCATTTCCGGGCAGCCGCGCCTTCATGTCTGAACTGGACGCAGCTGGCATATGTGCTGCGGTCTTCTCTTCGAGCCGCAATGCGCGCTACGTGCTCGACGCGGCGGGCGTTCTGGATCGGTTTGAGGCCAAGGTCGATGGGCAAGACATGGCCAGCGCGGGTCTTCCCGGTAAACCCGATCCTGCGATCATGCTCCGCACAGCTGATCAATTGGGAACAGTTCCGACTCGGGCCGCGGTCGTGGAGGACGCGATTTCCGGGGTGGAGGCTGGCGTGGCTGGCGGGTTTGCACAAGTCGTAGGTGTAGACCGCGATGGAGACGGCGATGCACTGATGGAGGCGGGAGCGGACTTCGTTGTGGCCGATCTGGCCGAACTCGCTGTCGGCGAAGACCGCCGCCTCGTGGCCCGCAGTCTGCGATCCACCCCGCATGTCGAGGAGGCCCGCGATGCGATCCTCAGGCGCATGAAGGGCAAAAAGCTCGCCGTCTTCCTCGACTATGACGGCACGCTGACCCCGATTGTGGAAGACCCCGCCGCCGCAACCCTGAGCGACAGCATGCGCGCGGCGCTCTCGGGATTGGCTGCTCTCATCCCGGTCGCGATTGTCAGCGGCCGGGATTTGCGCGACGTGAAGGGGTTCTTGCAGGACGATACGCTTTACTACGCTGGAAGCCACGGCTTCGATCTTGCCGGACCGGGTGGCTGGCACGAGGTCGTCGAGAAGGGAAAGAAGTTCCTGCCCACGCTCGAAGCCGTCGCCGAGAAACTTGAGGCGCGGTTGGCGTCAATCGACGGTGCCCGGGTGGAGCGCAAACGCTTCTCGCTCGCCGTTCACTTCCGACGCGTCGCGGAAGGCGATGAAGCGGCGGTTGCACGAATTGTGCGGGAGACGGTCGCCGAGCATGAGGATGTGCGGGCCTCCGGCGGCAAGAAGGTCTTCGACATCAAGCCGCGCGTCGACTGGCACAAGGGCTACGCTGTCCTCTCCCTTTTGAAGAAGCTCGATTTCGATGGCGACGACGTGCTGCCGATCTACATCGGCGACGACACGACCGATGAGGATGCTTTCCGCTCGCTGAGCGATTGCGGCCTCGGCATCGTCGTTCGCGACGGAGAAGATCGCCGCACGTCTGCGCGGTATGCCCTCGACGGCATTTATGATGTGGAGCGCCTTCTTTCGTGGCTGACGGAGGCGATCTCCGAGGAGGTGACGCAATGAACGACTGGACCCTCACCTACGACCGATATGACCCTGAGCGGGAAGGGGTGCGCGAGGCGCTCTGCACGCTCGGCAACGGTTACCTCTGTACCCGCGGGGCGGCGCCCGATTGCGCGGACGACGACCAGCATTACCCCGGCAGCTATGTCGCCGGCCTCTACAATCGGCGCACCAGTACGATCAAAGGGCGCGAGATCGAAAACGAGGATCTCGTCAATTTACCCAATTGGCTCGTGCTGACCTTGCGGATCAATGGCGGCGAGTGGGTGCGGTTCGACGACCTGGAACTCATCGATTACGCGCAGGAGCTGTGCCTCCGTGACGGGACCCTGACGCGCCGCTTGCGCCTGCGCGACGGTGAGGGTCGGACAATCCGGTGGCATGAGCGCCGGTTCGTCAGTATGAGCGACAAGCACCTCGCGGCGGTCGCGCTGGAGATCACGGCCGAGGATTGGGCGGGGCGGGTCGAGGTCCGCTCGGCCCTCGACGGGACGGTGATCAACAATAACGTCGCCCGCTACCGCGACCTCGCCAGCTGTCATCTTGAGCCTCTGGGCACCGAAGCGCCGCAGGACGACGTCATCCTCCTGCGCGTGCGCACCAACGCATCACGTATTGAGATCGCCGAGGCGGCGCGCACGCGCATCTACCGCAATGGCATCGAAGTGGATGCGGTGCGGCGCACCGAGGAGCGTGAAGGCTGGGTCGAACAGGATCTCGCGCTGGATCTCGGCGAGGGAGAGACGGTCTCCGTCGAAAAGATTGCCGCGGTGTTTACCTCGCGTGATGACGCCATTGCCGCACCCGCAATTGCCGCATGCGAGGCTGTCGCGGATGCCCCGCGCTTCGAGGAGCTGCATGGGGCACATGCCGAAGCCTGGCAGGAATTGTGGGATGATTTCGACATGGTGACGCGGCTTCGCGATCTCGACCATGTCGAAATGAAGCTGAGGCTGCATGTGTTTCACCTGCTTCAGTCGGTCTGCGAGAACGCGATCGACAGCGATATCGGCGTGCCGGCGCGCGGCTGGCATGGTGAAGCCTATCGCGGCCATATCTTCTGGGACGAACTCTTCATCCTGCCCCTGCTGAACTTCCGCCGGCCGGTCGTGACGCGCGCGCTCCTGAAATATCGCTTTCGCCGGCTCGGTGCGGCGCGCAAGATCGCGCGCGAAAGCGGCTTTGAGGGCGCTCTTTTCCCGTGGCAAAGCGGCAGTGACGGCCGGGAAGAGACGCAGGTGCTCCACCTGAATCCGAAATCCGGCGACTGGGTGCCGGACAACAGCCACCGCCAGCGCCACGTCAACGCCGCGATCGCCTATAACGTCTGGCGCTACTACGAGGTGACGGGGGATCGAGAATTTATGCGCGACTACGGCGCGGAGATGTATCTTGAAATCGCGCGGTTCTGGGCGTCGATTGCCGAAGAGCGTCCCGACGGCCGCTTTGGTATCCGTGAGGTCATGGGCCCTGACGAATTTCAGACCGGCTATCCCGGCCTCCCCCCCGAGGAGGAGCGCGGGATCGACAACAACGCCTATACCAACGTCATGGCTTGCTTCGTCCTGCGGCATGCCGCCGACGTGCTGGAAATCCTGCCGCAACGCGCACGCCACCGGCTTTGCACGCGTCTCGGGATCGATGGGGCGGAGCGCGCCCGCTGGGACAGGATCAGCCGCTCTCTTTATGTCCCTTTCCACGACGACGCTATCATCTCGCAGTTCGAAGGCTACGAAAAGCTCAAGGAATTCGACTGGGATGGATATCGCGAGAAGTACGGCGATATCCAGCGCCTCGACCGCATCCTTGGCGCCGAGGGCAAGAGCGTCAACGACTACAAAGCATCGAAGCAGGCCGATGTGCTGATGCTCTTCTACCTCTTCTCGACCGAGGAGCTGGCCCTGCTCTTCGAGCGGCTCGGCTACGATTTTCAGCCGGACATGATCACGAAGAACATTGATTATTATCTTGCACGAACGTCGCATGGCTCGACGTTGAGCCATGTGGTGCATTCGTGGGTGCTGATCCGGTCGATCCGGCCGATGTCATGGAAGTTGCTCGGAAGTGCGCTTGACGCTGACATTGCCGATATCCAAGGCGGCACCACGCAGGAGGGCATCCACTTGGGCGCCATGGCGGGCACCGTGGATATCTTCCAGCGGTGTCTGACGGGACTGGACGTCAAGAGCGGCATCCTCCTCGTCAATCCCTTGCTGCCCGAGGGATTGGATGAGGTGCGGCTGCGAATTCAGTTCCGGGGTCAGGACCTCGAGATCGTGACCGACCGCAACAGCGTCGAGATTTCAGCCCAGCCCACCGCGGCGGCACCCGTCACCGTCAGCTATCGCGGGCACTACAGGGACCTCGCCCCCGGCGACAGCACGCGCTTCCATCTGATCGAGCGACCGGCGCGGCAGAACGCGCAATGCGATGAGAACCGTCGGCAACTTGAAGCCGCGGATCCGCTCAGCTGCGAAGAGTGAAGCGGGCGTTCGTTAACCGGGACGACGGGTCGGAACGTGCCGGTACTCACTGCGTTGGCGGCGAGATGTCGCCGCTCGTTGAGGTGGAGCGATTCCTTCGCGTCTGCCGTGTCCGAGGGCTGTCCTGACCATCTAGCGCGCCCTTTGTCGCGGTTCTCGCGCGGCTTGGAGAGAGTCCTCACCCCGTGCCAAGGTCGGCTTTTGGCAGTTCGAGCACATCCGCAGAAGCACGCACTTTTCTCACTGGCAGTTTTGAGGCCATCAGCGCCGCGCCTCGCAGAGGGCTAACCTCTTGCGTGGCTCATTGCGCCGGTTTGTACTCGACGTAAGCCGCTCTCATCTGTTTTCTGGTGATATGGAAAAGACTGGTGGCGACAGGGGCGGAAGCATGAATATGGATGTCCGCTCGCAAGTTGGTTCGCTGCTGGTCCCGCATGAGGCCGATTGGTGCTCGTATCCGAGCGAAGTTTTCACGCAGGACCTGCGGGCGATCTGCGGGCAATTCGGCGTGGAGCCGGGGGGACGCGATGGTGGGCTAATCCTCGGAAGCGCTTCGTGTCGGCAGGTCTCGCGTTTTGAGGCCGCTATCGTCTCCCTCGACGCGCAGAATGTTGTCCGGGATCGGCAGATGCTTCGGTCGGACCCGGGGGATCATTTGTTCTTGTTGGTCCAGGACGCGGGCATGTGTCGGATCCACCAAGGTGGTCAGGCGCATGTCCTTGAGCCGGGCGATATGTATCTCGTCGACTCATCGCAGCCTTCGGACTTCGTTTATGACGGCAGACGATCGCGCCAGATCTCGATCCACTTGCCGCGCGAAGAGATGCTGCATCGGTTTGGCCCGGTTTGCGCTGGCGGGATCGAGATCAGCCGGAACGACCCGCTGTTTCTTGCGATGCGGGCGGTTCTTGCAAAACTGTTCACGGAAGACTGCGCCGTTGCGCCGCATCTCGCGGAGGCCCTGCTCAGCTTGCTCGGTGCCTACCTGCGCTGCCTTGAGCATCAGACCGGCGCCGCGGAGCGGAAGGCCGAGGCGGTCCTGTCGCGTGCCTTGGCGGTTATGGAACGGCGTAGCCATGAGCCAGCATTCGGCACGGCCGAGCTTGCAGAGGAGCTGGCGGTGTCGCCACGCACCTTGCAGAGACATTTCGCTGCGATGGGGGAGACGGTGAGGGAGCGTCTGCTCTCGATCCGTCTCGACAACGCCCGCGCCCGGCTGAGGGCATCGGGATCCGGTGCACGTGACGATAGCCTGGCGCAGATCGCATATGAAGCCGGGTTCAGCGACTTGTCCTATTTCTACCGCGCCTTCCGTACGCGTTTCGGCCATTCCCCCGGCGCTGCCCGTGGAGCGGTGTCGTCCTGAACCACTGATTTTGGCGCTCCGGGCCAAGACCGGGGGCATCTGGCCCGGTAGGGTTCCTCGGCGGTCCGCACCTCTGTGCGACCGGCGCTTTGGGAGGAGCCGAATGCTGAATTTCGACATGACGATTGATGGGCGGCCCGCGACCGCCGATGACACATTTGATGTCATCAATCCTTCAACTCTGAAGCCGGCGGGTCGGGCGCCGAATGCAGGGGCGGCCGAACTTAATGCGGCCGTAGCGGCGGCAAAGCGCGCCTTCGCGACGTGGTCGCAGAAGTCCGATGCGGAGCTTCAGGCCGCTTGCGAAGAGGTTGCCGCGAAGATCGGCGAGAACGCAGCGGAACTGGCCGAGGTCATCACCGCAGAGCAGGGGAAGCCGCTTAATGGCCTGGGCTCGCGCTGGGAAACGGGCGGGGCCGGCGCTTGGGCAAGCTATACCGCTGGGCTGTCTCTGCCGATGAAGGTGCTGCAGGACAACAACGAAGGGCGGGTCGAGCTTCATCGAAAGCCGCTAGGTGTGGTCGGCTCGATCACACCTTGGAATTTTCCCCTGCTGATCGCGGTCTGGCACATCCTGCCGGCTCTGCGCACGGGGAATACGGTTGTGATCAAGCCTTCGCCGCTGACGCCGCTATCCACTCTGCGGTTGATTCAGATCATGAACGAGGTGCTGCCGGCGGGCGTGGTCAATGTGGTGACCGGCGACGACCGGGAGGACAATCTCGGGGCGCTCATGTCGGCGCATTCCGATATTCGCAAGATCGTCTTCACCGGCTCCTGCGCGACGGGTCAGAAGGTCATGCGTTCGGCCGCCGAGACGATGAAGCGGCTGACGCTTGAACTCGGCGGAAACGATGCGGGAATCGTGCTGCCGGATGCCGATCCCAAGCAGATTGCCGAGGGGCTCTTCTGGGGTGGGTTTATCAATAACGGGCAGACCTGCGCCGCGATGAAGCGGCTCTATGTGCATGAGAGCATCTACGACGCGGTGTGCGACGCGCTGGTCGAATTCACGCGTGGCGTTCCCGTGGGCGACGGGCTGGATGAAAAGTCGGTGCTCGGCCCGGTCCAGAACCGGATGCAGTTCGACAAGCTTTCGCGCTTGGTCGCAGATGCCAAGGAACGCGGTGAGGTGCTGCTGGGCGGCGAGCCGGGCGAGGGGCTTTTCTTTCCGCCGACGCTCATCGCCGGGCTCAAGAACGGCGACCCGCTGGTCGACGAGGAGCAGTTCGGTCCCGCACTGCCGATCATCAAGTACAGCGATATCGAGGATGCAATCGCGCAGGCGAACGACAGCCCCAACGGACTGGGCGGCTCGGTCTGGTCAAGCGATGTCGAGGCGGCGCGCGACGTGGCGAAGCGGCTGGAATGTGGCTCCGTCTGGATCAACAAACACGGGATGATTCAACCGAACGCACCTTTTGGCGGGGTGAAGTCCTCCGGCTTCGGCGTCGAGTTCGGGGAAGAGGGATTGGCTGAATACACGGACATCCAGGTGCTGTTCAGCTGAACCGGAACATAAGGGAGAAGACATGAAACTCAGATCACTTTTGGCGGGGAGCGCCGCCGCGATCGTCGTCGCTGCAAACGGCGCCTCCGCGCATCCGCTCGACGGGCTCTCGCCCGATGAATACGGGCAAATCAATCAGATCCTGCGCCAGGCAGGCATCGCCTCCGACGAGACGCTCTATCCGCTGATCGAACTCGTCGAACCACCCAAAGCCGACGTTTTGGCATGGGAGCAGGGGGACGACCTCGACCGCCGTGCCGCGGTCCATATGACGGCCCCCGACGGTAAGGGCTTTGTCGAGGCCATCGTCAACATCACCGATCGGGAGGTCGAGAACATGGCCCCGGTTTCGGGGCAGCCGATGATCCTGTTCCAGGAGTTCATTTCGGCGATGGAGGCCGCGCTGGCGCATCCCGAGATGGTCGCGGGGCTTGAGGCGCGGGGGCTGACGCCGGAGGAGGCCTTTTGCCTGCCGCTCACGGCCGGTAACTTCTTCACCGGCGAGGAGGAGGGCAACCGCCTGATGAAGGTGCCCTGCTACGTCAAACCGACCGGCACGAATTTCTATGCCAAGCCGATCGAGAACCTCTTTGCCGTGGTGGACCTGAACACCGGCGAGGCCCTGCGCATCGTGGACGAGGGCAATGTCCCCATCCCCGAGGACCCTTGGGGTTATGGCGAGGAAGAGGTCGCCGAGCGCATGGAGCTTCGCCCAGTGACGAACCCGGCAAAGGTCGATCAGGAGGGGGAGCCGAACTACTCCATCGATGGTAGTCAGGTCGAGTGGGACATCTGGCGCTTCCGCCATCGGATCGACAAGCGCCCCGGTCCGGTGCTTTCGCAGATCGAGGTGCAGGACGGCGACGAATGGCGTTCGGTTCTCTATCAGGCGCATCTTTCCGAGGTGTTCGTGCCCTACATGGATCCGACGTCCGGGATGTATTGGCGTACCTACATGGACAGCGGAGAGTACGGCTTCGGTCTGTTCCTGACGCCGCTGACGCCCGGTGTGGATTGTCCGGCTTACGCCACCTACCTGCCTGCGCTAATTGCCGACGATGCCGGTAATCCGCTCGAGATCCCCGATGCGATCTGCATTTTCGAAAGAAACATCGGCGATCCGGCGTGGCGCCACTTCGAGGTATTCGCGCAGACACCCGAGGAATTCGTGCCTGCGGAGGGACGCCCGGCCACCGAACTCGTCTACCGGACCGCGTCCGAGGTCGGGAACTACGACTACCTGATCGACTACCGCTTCAAGCAGAACGGCGAGATCAAGATCATGATCGGGGCCACTGGCCTGGATGCGGTGAAGGGCGTGACCACAACCCATCTCGACGACGAAACGGCAGAGGAGGACACGAAGTGGGGTACGCTGATCGCACCTAACCTCGTGGCGTCGAACCACGACCATTACTTCAACTTCCGTCTGGACTTCGATGTCGACCAGCCGGTGAACGAATTTGCCACGCTCGATATCGTGCCGGCCGACCTGCCTGAGGACAGCCCGCGCAGATCCATGTGGACGGTCGAGGAGAACGTGCCGGATTCCGAGCTCAAAGCGCGCTACAGGATCAGCGCGATGTCGCCGCGATACTTCACGCTCTACAACCGCGACCGGAAAGGCCCGCTCGGGCACAATCCCTCGTACATGATCCATCACGGCAACATCGCTTACGGACCCTTCGACTTCGAGAACGATCCTCCGATGAAGCGTAACGCCTATATCGAATATTCGGTCTGGAACACCGTCCACGATCCCGATCAGCGCTATGCTGGCGGCAAGTTCGCCTTGCAAAGCGACGGATCGGATACGCTGGCCCAGTGGGTTCAGGAGGACAAGCCGCTTGCCGGCGAAGACGTGGTGACGTGGTTCACCGCCGGGTTCCACCATATCCCGCGGCTGGAAGACTGGCCGGTGATGTCGACTGACTGGAAGACGGTTCACATCATTCCGAACAATTTCTTCTCGCTGAATCCTGCGATCAACCTCCGCAAGGATTGACTTCAAGGGGTTTACAATGGGGGCGTGCGGGTAACCGCCAAGCCCCTTACCAGATGTGTTGAAGAAAAATACTTCGGTTGGCCAGACTTTGGCCAACCTTCTCCTTAAAGAACTGGCTTGACGCAATCTTACGATGGAGATGTCAGGTGCAGTATGTTCCGCAAAAATCCGCGACAGCCGTGAAGCGGCGTATTCCACTCCCGTTTTTCGGGGTGGATGTAAACTTTTGCCGGAACGCGCAATGCGCCCAATTTGGTCTTCACCCGGACCCACGCGACGGGCGCGGCCTCGGTATTTCGCCGCCAAACGCCAACTTTCCTCGCGGCACCGTAGGGGGCATAGGCGATAAGAAGGCCTTCACCTGCGGTTATTGCGGGGTGGAGTCCGTTCTCAAGAACAACCGCGCTATCGTTGAAGAATACACCCGCCTGCGGCGTTTGCAACGCCCAAGCGGAGTGGGGAAATCTTGCAGGAAAGCGGAATGCCTATTCTACGGTAGGTCCGTCGATGATTGTCCGCAACTTTACTGGAAAACCGGACGAACCTCGGCGGGACATCAGCGCTACTCCTGCAAACGATGTCGGTCCACATTCACGGTCGGGAACCCGGCCAGGAACCACCGCCGACAGTCAAAGAACGGACAGGTCCTGAAGCTTCTCGTTCACGGCAACTCGCTGTCGAAAATCTCGGAGATTGTCGACCTCGCACCGCGCGATGTCTACCGGAAGCTGGACTTCATCTATGATCGCATTCGCGACTTTACTGCGCGCCGTGAGGTTGATCTGCAAGGCACCGACTGGGAGCGATACGGCCGCCGGTTCGCCACCGATAGTCAGACCCTGACGCTCAACTGGCCCAATCGCAAGAAGCGGGCTTCGGTGGCGGTGCAACACCTGTGCACGGCACACGCGAACTCGGGATACATCGTCTTGGGTCACCTCCAGTTCGATCCGGCTGGCGATATGGAGCAGATCGAGGTCGACATGGCGATCAACGGAGATTCCACGAAAGCGCGATGCTTCCGGCGACACGGACGGCTGTGGACCGCAGCTGAGTTCAAGAAATACCTCGACGACATCACTGCGAAAGTGGTCTTGGACCCGGAGATTGCGCCCGATGTCGATCTGGGCCTTCAACTCCCACACGAGGGCGGCCTCGTGCGCCACGATATCCAGCAGTATGCACACGCCCTGATGCTACGACGAATGGTCTCGGGGTCGGATTGCCGTTTCTACTTCGTTCAAGACGGCGATGCAGGCCTCAGCAAGGCCTTTCTGGCCGCCTTCGCTCCAGAGGTTCAGACCGGCCGTGTCGATGTCGCAACCGTTGCCTTCGACAAATATCAGGTGAACGATGTCCGCGAGACGCTATGGGTCCAAGGGCGTCGCGAACTTCGCACCGATCTCGGTCTGACGGCCCACCAGATCGACTGCCTTCCGGAAAAGGTCTTCAACGAGGAGATCGACCGGGAGATCGTCAAGAGGCTCGCCGGACACCGGCTCGGCGCGCCGTTCGCTTGGCCTTACCACACGAAGTCAGAGCCCTCCCGGGTCGTCGATCTCAAGACTGACCGGCCCGAACTGACAACCGAGCGATACGCAAGGCTGATGCGACTTGCGACCCTTCGCAGCGTCGACAGCTACTTCCACAAAATTCGCAGCAATATTCGACCAGCGTCCCGGCCGGTATCGACTCCGAGCAACAATGGTCGCACTTGGGATCGGCATTTCCTCTACAAGCCGGAAATGCTGATCAAGATCATCGAGATCTATCGATTCCACCACAATTGGATGGGGACCCGCCAGACAAAGATGACGCCTGCAATGAAGTTGGGTTTAGCGAAAGGTCGGGTATACGAGCGAGATCTCTTCGGTAATTAAGAAGAAAGCGCGCCGCGACAGCGGCGCACAATCATCAACACATCTGGTAAGGGGCTTGCCCGTCTCGGTGCCCCCTTTTTCAGATAGTGTCCCAGCGGTTGGTGTAGGAGGCCGCGGGCGAAGCCCTTGGCGTAGCGTAGCGCGCGGCCGGGTGTGACGCTGGTGGTCACCGTCGATCTTCGAGAAGGTTCGGGTTGCGAGACTCGAAACCAAGAACGGAGACGACGATGACCGACGACAGAATGGCGCTGCTTGAGCTGGTTGAAAAGGAGGCCGATGGCGATCTCGTGCGCGAGATGCTGGCTTTCGCGGCCAGGCGGATCATGGAAGCGGAGATTGAGACCAGAACTGGCGTAGCAAAGGGCGTGCGTTCGCCGTCGCGTGAGGTTCAGCGAAATGGATACCGCGAGCGGGACTGGGACACCCGCGCCGGACGGATATCGCTGGAGATCCCGAAGCTGAGGAAGGGAAGCTACTTGCCGAGCTTTCTTGAACCGCGTCGGACAGCCGAAAAAGCACTCGTGGCTGTGATCCAGGAGGCTTACGTGCAAGGCATCTCGACGCGCTCGGTGGACGACCTGGTGAAGGCCATGGGCGCTGGCGGCATGTCGAAGAGCCAGGTCAGCCGGCTCTGCGGTNAGATCGATGAGCGGGTGAACGCGTTCCTGTCGCGGCCGCTGGAGGGCGAGTGGCCCTACCTTTGGCTCGATGCCACGTACCTGAAGGTGCGTGACGGCGGGCGCATTGTCAGCCGCGCCGCGATAGTGGCCAATGCGGTGAACGAGGACGGCAAACGTGAGGTGCCGGGCGTGGCCACCGGCCCTTCCGAGGCCGAGACGTTCTGGACCGGCTTTCTCCGCTCGCTGGCCGATCGCGGCCTGCG
>NZ_CYPR01000215.1 GCF_001408515.1 Jannaschia seosinensis
GGTGCGGTTGGTCTTGAAGATGTCTCGGCTGGAGAGGGTGCTNNCANCCTAGAGCGTGTTGCGACTTTCCCGATTCAGGATTCCCTGTTGGCTTGATCTGTGATTCCCTGCCTGCAGACAGGTGGGAGGGATGAGAATGGGCAGACCACATCCTACGGCACTCCGAGAGCGCGTTGTGGCGTTTGTGGAGGAAGGGAACTCGCACCGCGCAACCGCCGCGCGGTTCCGAGTTTCGGTGAAGTTCGTCAACGACATGGTGATCCTGAAGCGCGAGACGGGCGGGTTGGCCCCGCGCGCCCAAGGCAATGGTGGGGGTCATGGCAAACTGGTTGGCGTGCAGGACTGGATTACCGCGCGGATGGACGCGAAGCCCGATCTGACACTGAACGACCTGGTCGGGGAACTGGCAGATCACCACGGGATCGCCATTCACCGCGTCTCGGTCTGGAGGTTTCTGCGCAGTCTTGGGCTGACACACAAAAAAAGACCTGCAAGCCGTCGAGAAAAAGCGGCCTGAGATCCGGCAGGCGCGCCATATCTGGATCACACGGCGCCAACCGTTCATGCGCAACGCATTGACGCGCATCGGTTTCATCGACGAGACGTCACTGAAGACGAACATGGCCAAGACCACCGGATGGTCCCCGAAAGGCGCACGCCTTGTCGACCATGCACCCTTCGGCCACTGGAACACCCAGACCTTCATCGCAGCCCTGCGCCACGACCGGCTGGATGCGCCCTGGGTGATTGACGGCGCCATGAACCGCGAGCTGTTCGAGCTCTACGTCGAGACCCAACTGGCCCCGACACTGCGACCAGGCGACGTGATCATTCTCGACAACCTGTCATCGCACAAGAGCCCCAAAGCAGCGGCGACCATGAAAGCCGTCGGTGCATGGTTCTTGTTCTTGCCTCCCTACAGCCCGGATCTGAACCCCATCGAGATGGCGTTCGCGAAGCTCAAGGCCCTGATCCGGAGAGCCGCCGCCCGCACCTATGAAGCTCTATGGCAAGCCGTCGGGAAGGTCTGCGATCTCTTCACCGAGGCGGAATGCTACAACTTCTTCAAGGCCGCTGGATATGAAACCGATTAGACGCAACACGCTCTAGATCCAGATCCGGAGGGCGAGTTTGGTGCCGTGCATCGGAGTGAGCGTCGTGACAGTGAACTGAAGACTGCAGTTTTGACACTGATAAGGGCCCGGCCAACAAGTCCGGCCGCGAAGAGCGGAGGAGGCAACCGGCCCGCAATGCGGACAATGCCGACCAGTGGACCGGAGGATTCCCTCCAAGAACCGCCGTGCGTGCACCTCGCTCGGCATGCGCCTCCAAATGTTCGGGATCGACTCGAGTTCGGCAATCATCAGGCTTCTCCACTCGTTCCGAAAGTCGGACAATTTTGGCCCTATTCCCGCCGGACGCAGTAGAAACTGAAAGATGGCGCAAAATAATTCGAAACCGCGAAAATGTTGCGTAATGTCAGTGAATTTCGTTATTGGCTGCTTTTTCTAGTGGATAAGCGGGTTGTAAAAGTATCCCGCTTAACGCACCAATAAGGTCCTTCAACTCAGGGCCTCTGCTGCCCATCACCGTAAACGAAGTATTTAAAGCTTGTCAACTGCTCCGCACCAACTGGACCTCGCGCATGCATCTTTCCAGTAGCAATTCCGATCTCCGCGCCCATGCCAAACTCTCCACCGTCCGCAAACTGCGTTGAAGTGTTGTGCATTACAATTGCCGAATCTATGGCAACCATAAAGCGTTTTGCCGCCTCTTGATCCTCAGCAATAATTGCATCGGTGTGACCGGACGAATGATCTTGGACGAACTTGATGCCTTCCTGAAAGCTATAGACCACTTTGATGGAAATGATGTTGTTCAAATATTCTGTATCCCAGTCGGACTCTGACGCCGAATTTATATCCGGAAGGATTTCACAAGCCGCGGCGTCGCCGCGTAGTTCGCAGTCGTGAAGGGCAGCCGCCAACCTCGGCAGTATTTCCTTTGCTATTTTCGCATCAACCACAACGCACTCGGTTGCACCACACACTCCGGTCCGTCGCATCTTTGCATTACGAACAATCCCAACCGCTTTTTCTAAATCGGCGCTTTCGTGAAGGTACGTGTGGTTGTTCCCGTCCAAATGTAAAAGCGTGGGGACTCGTGCTTCGCGTTGCACCAAGGAAACCAATCCGCGTCCGCCGCGCGGGATAACGAGATCGACAGTTTCAGTGCTGTGCAGCAGAAGCTTGACCGCTTCGCGTTCGCGCGTATCCACCAGTTGAACGGCGTCTTCCGGTAAACCCGCCGCTTTCAGTCCGTCTGTCAGACAACCAACGATGGCGCGCGACGAGTTCAAGCTTTCGGAACCGCCACGGAGAATGACAACATTGCCAGATTTGATGCATAACGCACCTGCGTCAGACCCGACATTCGGACGCGACTCATAGACCATCGCAATGACACCAATTGGCACGCTGATCCGCGCGATCTTCAACCCATTGGGTCGATCAAAGGTGGCGAGCGTACGGCCAACGGGATCGTCCTGCCCCGCGATCGCATCGACAGCGTCGGCCATATCAGAAACGCGCGCGTCCGTCAGAGTTAGCCGGTCGATGAAAGCTGCGTCTTTATCACTGCCCTTAATGCTATCAAGGTCCTTCCCATTGGCGGCAACTACTTCGTCTCTTCGCTCACGGAGGAGTTTTGCCGCTTCGATCAGCGCGAGGTTTCGCTGCTCGACCGAAGCCACTGCTAGCTCTCGCGCCGCCGCTCTTGCCCGCCGACCCAAGTCGGATACGACCGTTTCGACGTCCAATTCACCTTCGTTCATGCTCATCTTGTTCATCATTTTCTTCCTTTTGTAGGCGGGTGAACCGCCATATTGTGTTCCAGCGCTATCGTATCAATTTTTTGCAACTTGCGCAGAATCGGTGGGTGTTATCTCAAGCCCGCCGTTTTCCGTGCGTCGCTTAGGTTCGCCTTCTGAAGAATTTTATTTGCGAATCAATGCGTGGTGAGGATGCTCCAGCATCTAATTTGATCCTGCACAGCTTCGGAACCACAATTAGGCGGATCATCATTCCCAACGAACGTGGTATGTAGAGAGGCCCCCGTAACGTCGGGTGCTCCGGCTTTCGCGCTTTGCTGATGACCCGGCGCTTGCGGCGGCCCCGACGCCACGACCGATCTATCAGTCACCGCAGGATCGGCGTTGGGCAACTCGGCTCCCTCCTTGCGGACGCTCTGCCGCGGCACGGCGCCAGTCGTCTTTGCAAACCTTGTCAGGAAAACGTTCAAAGCTTCCTCCTTTAAACTCGACCACTTCCTAAATACCATTCTTGCTGCGGTGCAGCTTCTGGTCGACCGAGTACCTGCTTTTCGGTTACTGACGTCAGCTTCTAACCAGACCGGTGGCGAGGAGGAACCTGTTTGCACTCATAGGTACAGTACGTGGTATAGGCCCTCAAATCATATGATTGGCAACGTTACCGGGCTGCGTCGATGGACGCAAACAGCCTACTGTTTCTGCCAAAGGAACAGCCTCTTACAGGAGAAATACATGTCCAGAAAAAAGAAGATCGTCGTCAAGATCGGGTCGAGCCTGCTTGCGAATAGCGAGGAACTGACCCTGCGTTATGCGTTCATGAGCGGTCTGATAAGCGACCTCGCGCAGCTGCAAAAGGAAGGGCATGACATCATCCTTACCTCTTCCGGCTCGGTGGCGCTTGGCTTGAACATGATCGGCAAACGGCCGGAAGATGCGGGCATCTTGGACAAGCAAGCCGCCGCCGCATGCGGTCAACCATTGTTGATGAACGCCTACCGGCAGATTGCATCAGAGCACAACATGGACGTCGCCCAGATGCTGGTGACGGTCGAAGACATGGAAGAACGCCGTCGCTTCCTGAACATCAAGAACACCATGATGCGATTGTTCGAGAACGACATCATGCCGATCATCAACGAAAACGACTCCGTTGCAACGCGCGACCTACGCGTTGGCGACAATGACCGCTTATCCGCAAAAGTGGCCCAGATGGTTGAGGCTGACGTGCTCATCATTCTAACCAGTGTCGAGGGCCTTTACGACAAAGATCCTTCCGAGCCGGATGCGCAGTTTATCTCGGAGATCGAGGATGTCAGCGAGCACCTGGAATCCACCACCAGCATCAGCGCGCTTGGCAGTGGCGGCATGCTGACCAAAATGCAGGCCGCCAACATGGCACAGAATGCAGGCGTTGAAACGATTATTGCCGAGGGAATTATCGAACGGCCGATTTCATCAGTTCTGAAAAACGAGCGTCGCTACACGCGGTGCCTCGTCACAGGCGAGACAGCGTCGCCACTCAAGATTTGGCTGAGCAACCGCCTCCAGGTTGCGGGAACCCTTGTTGTATCGAATCAAGTGGCCGCAGCCGTTGTAGCAGGAGATTGCGGCATCCGTCGACAGGACGTTATTTCGATTCAAGGCGATTTTGTCAAAGGTGATGTATTGCACGTCTATGACGAGTCCGGCGCGGAAGTCGCACGTGGCTTGACCAACTTCTCATCCGACGAAACACTTCTGCTGGCACGCCACATTGATATGCCCGTCGAAGACGTCATTGGATACAAGACAAAAAGCAGCATCATTGGCGCCGAGAACATCTTGGTGCTGGAAGAAAACCACCTTCCAATCGACGCCCCCGAAGAAGGTCAAAAACTGGTTGTGCCAAGATAACTTTGCTGAAAATGCACCTGGAAAACCTCTGGCAACGCTCCCTGCCCCCTCTGTCAGGGAAGTTGTCGCCTGCTCTGATGCAGAAAGTGTATTCTGAGGCGGGCGGGACAGGACGACGAAATGGCTTACTCACCTGAACGGAAGGCTGCGGTGATCGGGAAGATGCTGCCGCCGAACAACATGCCCTTGGGCCGGCTGGCCAAGGAGGAAGGGATCAGCGTGGCGACGCTTGCCAAGTGGCGGGCGGAGGCGCGGGCGAAGGGGCAGTTCCTGCCCGAAGCGAACGCGGGTCCCGAGGGCTGGACCTCAGCGGACAAGCTCGCTGCGGTGATCGAGACGGCGTCACTGAATGCAGTGGAGCTTGGCGAATATTGTCGGCGCCGCGGCATCTACCCCGATCAGCTGACTGTCTGGCGGGAGGCCTGCGCGCGGGCCAACGACTGGGAACGAGCGGCGTCCCGCCAGATCGCGCGGGAAACACGGGACGCCAACAAGCGGGTGCAGCAGCTCGAGCGGGAACTGGCGCGCAAGGAAAAGGCCCTGGCCGAGGCGGCGGCGTTG
>NZ_CYPR01000216.1 GCF_001408515.1 Jannaschia seosinensis
CCAGCCGAGGCACGATCTGGCTGGGCGGCAGGCTGGCGAACTCCGGCGCGTTGCAGGTGGCGACGATCTTGTCGCGTTCCGCCTCGCTGAGCCGGTTTGTCGGCGCCGGCCGGTCCGCAGACGGACGACGGTCCTCGCAGATCCCGCCGACCGGATCCCGCCAGCGCTGGAGCGTGCGTGGGTTCAGGCCAAGGGCAGCGCAAGCGGCTGTGAACCGAGCTCCGGCTGATACGGCCTCGTCGATGAGGGCTGCAACATGTCGGCGATCGTGAGCAGGCGTCATTCCTCCGCGCCTCCCTCTGGGCCCCAAATCGCCTCGGCCTTTTTTCGCAGGATCATCAGCGCCGCCGCCTCGGCCAGGGCCTTTTCCTTGCGCGCCAGTTCCCGTTCCAGCTGCTGCACCCGCTTGTTGGCGTCCCGTGTTTCCCGCGCGATCTGGCGGGACGCCGCTCGTTCCCAGTCGTTGGCCCGCGCGCAGGCCTCCCGCCAGACAGTCAGCTGATCGGGGTAGATGCCGCGGCGCCGACAATATTCGCCAAGCTCCACTGCATTCAGTGACGCCGTCTCGATCACCGCAGCGAGCTTGTCCGCTGAGGTCCAGCCCTCGGGACCCGCGTTCGCTTCGGGCAGGAACTGCCCCTTCGCCCGCGCCTCCGCCCGCCACTTGGCAAGCGTCGCCACGCTGATCCCTTCCTCCTTGGCCAGCCGGCCCAAGGGCATGTTGTTCGGCGGCAGCATCTTCCCGATCACCGCAGCCTTCCGTTCAGGTGAGTAAGCCATTTCGTCGTCCTGTCCCGCCCGCCTCAGAATACACTTTCTGCATCAGAGCAGGCGACAACTTCCCTGACAGAGGGGGATGGGCTGCCAGTCGCGGGTCTGACCTGACCAGCGTTCCGGGTGTACGGCGCGGGCCATCTGGTAGACGCGGTGGCGCTCTGCCAGCAGCGCCTTTTCCTCGCCACGATGGCGCTGGTCGGGTGTCACGAAGCGGATGGCGCTGTGCCGATGCTGGGTGTTGTACCAAGTGGCGAAGCCCTGGACCCAGGCCCGCGCCTCATCGATCGTCGCGAAGCCGCGGGTTGGCCAACCGGGCGTATATTTGCAGGTCCGGAACAGGGCCTCGGAGAACGGATTGTCATTGCTGACCCGGGGTCGGCTGAACGACGCGGTCACGCCGAGCCGCTCCATCGTCACCTTCATCGTTGTGCCCTTCATGGGGATGCCGCGGCGCCGACAATATTCGCCAAGCTCCACTGCATTCAGTGACGCCGTCTCGATCACCGCAGCGAGCTTGTCCGCTGAGGTCCAGCCCTCGGGACCCGCGTTCGCTTCGGGCAGGAACTGCCCCTTCGCCCGCGCCTCCGCCCGCCACTTGGCAAGCGTCGCCACGCTGATCCCTTCCTCCTTGGCAAGTCGGCCCAAGGGCATGTTGTTCGGCGGCAGCATCTTCCCGATCACCGCAGCCTTCCGTTCAGGTGAGTAAGCCATTTCGTCGTCCTGTCCCGCCCGCCTCAGTGGATACTTTTAGTGCAAGTGCGGGCGACAACTTTCCTGACAGAGGGGGACGGTTGGCTAATCGAACTGCAGTCTACAAGTATATTTTTAGCGGGTTCATGATGGATGATTTTGAAGTTGGCGGGCGGAACCTGGCGAAGGTTCACGCGGAAAAGAACGATACAAAATGGTATTGTTATTTCACCGGTTTCTTGAGGGAATCGTTGCAAGCGGACATGGTGAGAAAGATGAGGTCGAGCCTCTGCTTCAGCAATGTGCCGAGTTTGTGCAAAATCTCTCCGATCCTGATGCGCAGGACATATTTGACGATTTCGAGGCAGAGATAGATGTTTTGTAAGCGGTGGCTGCGGCCCACGTTGTCGGGCATCGGCATGATTGCGAGATCTACCCATCTCAAGATGGGGAGTGCGTTTCGCAATGTGTGCTATGAATTCGTTTCTCAGATCGCTGGGTGTGGAGGTCCATGCGTCAGGGCATCGACGGTGGCCGGATGATGTAAAGGCGCAGGTTGTCGCGGAGACGTTGGCGCCGGGCGCGACCGTGAACTCCGTGGCCGAGCGGTATGGGGTTAAGCCGAACCAGTTGTCCGCCTGGCGGGGCTTGGCGAAGAAGGGCAAGTTGGTCCTGCCTGCGGCCATCGACGCCTCCGCGGGGGCTGGTGAGCTCCCTGTCTTCGCGCCCCTTGTCCTGCGTGAGCCGGAGGAGCCAGTGGAGCGGGAGGCTTCGCCGCAGTCGGGCGACCTGCTTCGCATTGCCGTCGGCGTTGTCAGGATCGAGCTCCCCGCCGGCACGCCTGCAAGGCGGGTTGCCGAGATCGTTCATGCGCTCGGAGCTGAGGCATGATGATGCCGTCCCACACCGTCCGCATCCTGGTCGCGACACAGCCGGTCGACTTCAGGAAAGGACACGACGGGTTGGCGGCATTGGTGCAATCGGTGCTGAAGGACGATCCGTTCACCGGCACCGTCTTTGTGTTCCGGGCCAAGCGAGCCGACAGGCTGAAGATCCTGTTCTGGGACGGGAGCGGTCTGGTGATGGCATACAAACGCCTGGAGGAGACCGCCTTCATCTGGCCCGCGATCCGGGATGGCGTGATGACGTTGAACCGGGCGCAGTTCGAGGCGCTGTTTGCCGGGTTGGACTGGCGAAAGGTCAGGTCGCTGGAAGTGCGCCGACCGGCTACGGCAGAGTGATGTAGCGAGCGAATTGACGTGCAATTCCAGCCTCTTCCGGGTATGTTCGGAGCATGCCTGCCGCCGTAGAAATAGACCTGTCGGCCATTCCCGAGGACCAGCGTGAAGCTGTCGCCGCGCTGCTGCGTGAGCGGGGTGAGCTCAAGAATGAAGCGGCAAGCCTCAAGGACGAAACGGCCATCCTCAGGAGCGAGACGGCGGGTCTCAAGGACATCATCAAGCGCCTCGAGCATCTGGTGGCCGAGCTCAACCACCTCGTCCATGGCAAGCGATCCGAGAAGCTCAGCCTGTCAACGGCGGAGTAAAAACCGGCCACGCGGCGGCGCAAAACCAGGCCAGCGACAGGGCGCCAAGCGCCATGGCGCGCGCGCTTGCCGCATAGCTGGCGCGTGCCATGGCGCATTGGCCCGCAGGGCCAATCCTGTGGCGGGTGATCAGGTTCTGGCTTGGGCCTTTCGGGCGCGGCTTTGGCCGAGCCGATAGCTGTCGCCGTTCATCTCGAGGATGTTGACGTGGTGTGTCAGCCTGTCGAGCAGTGCGCCGGTCAGGCGTTCGGTGCCGAAGGTTTCGGTCCATTCGTCGAACGGCAGGTTGCTGGTGATCATCGTGGAGCCGCGCTCATAGCGCTGCGAGATCAGCTCGAACAAGAGCTCTGCGCCGGTCTTGCTCAGCGGCACGAAGCCCAGTTCGTCGATGATGAGCAGCTTGACGGCGGCCTGCTGCTTTTGCAGGCGGAGCAGACGGCGCTCGTCGCGCGCCTCCATCAGCTCGTTGACTAGGGTCGCGGCGGTGGTGAAGCTGACCGACAGCCCTTTCTGGCAGGCGGCCAACCCCAACCCGAGGGCAACATGGGTCTTGCCCGTGCCGCTCGGGCCGAGGGCGATGACGTTCTCGCGCCGATTTATCCACTCACACCGGGCAAGCTCCAGCACCTGCATCTTGTTGAGCTTCGGGATTGCCTTGAACTCGAAGCTGTCCAGGCTCTTGGTGGCCGGGAACTTCGCGGCCTTGATGCGGCGCTCGATCATTCGCCGCTCGCGGTCGATCAGTTCCAGCTCGACCAGACGCGCCAGGAACTGGACATGATC
>NZ_CYPR01000217.1 GCF_001408515.1 Jannaschia seosinensis
GGTCAGCCGGGCTGCCAAGCTGCTCGACGACGAACTGGAGGCATGGCGCAACCGCCCTCTGGGCCAGGTAAAATACCTCATCCTCGATGCCCGGTACGAGAAGATGCGCCACGGCGGGGTGGTGCGCGATGCTGCCGTGCTCTCGGCAATCGGCATCGGCCCGGACGAGCGGCGGCGTGTTCTGGGCGTTTCCGTGGCCCTGTCCGAGGCCGAGGTCCACTGGCGGGGCTTCTTGGAGAGCCTGGTCGCCCGCGGCCTGCGCGGCGTCGAGTTCATCGTTTCGGATGACCACTCAGGGCTGCGTGCTGCCCGGCGGGCTGTTCTTGGCGGCGCCACGTGGCAGCGCTGCCAGTTCCATCTCGCGCGCAACGCCATTCATCACGCTCCGAACGTCGAGAGCCGCAAGCGCATCGGAGCCGAGCTGCGCACCGTGTGGAATGCCAGCACGCTCGCCAAGGCAGAAACGGCCTTGGCAGAGATCGTCGCCAGCTATCGCACCTCTGCGCCGAAGCTGGCCGCATGGCTGGAGGAAAACGCGCCCGAGGGGCTCGCGGTCTTCACGCTGCCCGAGCACCATCGCCGCCGGCTGCGCACTTCAAACCCGATGGAGCGATCCGTCCAGCAGGAGCTCAAGCGGCGCACCGTAAAGGTCAGGGTCTTTCCCAGCGACGACGCTCTGCTGCGACTGGTCAGCGCCGTCCTCGTAGAGATCGACGAGAAATGGGCCTCCGAGACCAAGGCCTACATCAAATGGGAATGCCAGGATGCATGACCCGCTCTCAGCAGAATTTCCAGACCGCAGGTTGCTCTATCCTCCATCACCACGACGGCAGGTTCGTGCTTCGACATGAACTGTCGAAACTGGACCCGAGTCACCTTCTTTCGAAACTCCAAGTGTCCGGCCATGCTGGCCCCGTGAAGCTGGAAGACGCTCTTTGCCAGATCCACTCCAATCATTGTATCTTTCATTTGCCGTCCTCTCCTTTGCGTGGCCTTGAACACCACGACCTTGGCACATCGCGATGCCGTCTGGGGAGGGCGGCAACCATCCCATCTTCTGCCGCCGCACGAACGGCTTGACGTAGGCGGGTGGGATCAGCCGAACGTCATGGCCCAGCTTGCCGATCTCACGACCCCAGAAATGAGCGCCGCCGCAGGCTTCCATCGCCACCGTGCAGGACGGCAGCCCGGCCAGAAATTCGAGCACCTGTCCCCGCCGCAACTTGCGCCGAAGCAACACGCGCCCCGACGCGTCCGCCCCGTGAAGCTGAAACACATTCTTCGCCAGATCGAGCCCGACCGTGGTAAACTCCGACATCACCGCTCCCTCCTGTGGATCGTTGCAGACCCACCTTGGCACACTGATGCCGTCGGGGGGCGGTCACATCATCAATGCCCACCGCAGGTCCATAGGCTAAAAGGCTACATCCCCCCGGGATGGCGGACGCCGATGCGCGGATACTCCAAGGTCAAGCTTAGGTGATTGGTGCAACGCGGCCTAAGCCCCTATGTGAAGCTTGACACCTTCCGGAGCTTCTTTCGATGCGATCCGCCCTGACATCGCTGCTGTTTGCATGCGCTGCGCTGCCCGCGGCAGCCGATCCCGTTGTCGTGGAGCTTTTTACCGCTCAAGGCTGCTCATCTTGTCCGCCCGCTGACGCGCTTTTGAGTGAGATTGCCGCCGACGAGGACGTAATCGCTCTGTCGTTACACGTCGATTACTGGGACTGGATCGGCTGGCGGGATACCTTCGCCAAGCCGGCTTTTACCGAGCGGCAATATGCCTACGCAGCTGGCGACGGGACCAGCGTCGTCTATACCCCGCAATTCGTCGTCGGCGGAAGTGATGTCATTGCAGGGCCGTCCGGCATTGAATTGGCCAAGGTTCTGGATGCCCACGGTAGCGTGACCGATGACGTCCTGCGCATCGCATCAAGCCCCGAGGGGCGTGAGGTCATGGCGATGCCGATGAAGAATGTTGAAGCGGCAGAACTGGTCCTCGTCACCTATCTTCCACAAGCGCAGGTTCGGGTTCTTCACGGGGAAAATGCCGGGCGCGTGATGGATTACCACAACATTGTGCATGGGTGGGATGTTCTTGCTCCGTGGAGCGGCGCCAACGTTACGGTTCCTCTGCCCGATGCGCCCAAAGGAATGCGACAGGTCGTGCTGGCCCAGTCCTTGGAAGACGGTCGACCGGGTGCAATTCTGGGCGCAGTGCGCGCAGATTGAACCGTGTGGTCTCGGCGCGTCGTCCGGGCCAGGGGGCTGCATGATCATCAAGGCGATTCTTTTCGATAAGGACGGCACGCTTACCGACTTCCGGGCGACGTGGGAGGCTTGGATGCCGGGCATGATCTACGATCTCGCTAGAGAAAGTGGCGTTTCAGCGCCGGAACTCGGTCACGCGATCGGGCTTGACGTCGAGACCGGCCGCATTCGCCCCGACGGCCGCTTCGTTACGGCGTCCGGCCCAGAGACAAATGCCGCGATTGCGACAGTCACCGGCTGGTCGGTTGCGCGTGTGACCCGCTGGATCGGGGTGCGGGCCCAGACAGTGCAGCAGGTCATGGTTCCGGGGGTGCCTGCTACCATTGCGCGTCTGGCCGCCGCCGGCCTTCCGATGGGCGTGCTGACCAATGCCGATGAGGCAGAGGCGCGCCGGCATCTCGCGGAAATGGGGATCCTTGAGGCCATGACGCGTGTCATCGGATGGGACAGCGGGTTTGGGCCAAAACCGGACCCGCGAGGCGCGGCGGAGTTCGCAAAAGAGTTGGGTTTTGAGCCGTCGCAGATCGTGTTGGTGGGGGACGGGCTGACTGACATGATGGCGGCCTACGGGGCGGGCCTTGTTCCCGTAGGTGTCTTGAGCGGCACGTTGGACGCGGCCGCGCTCCGGCCGCATACGGCTACAATTCTGACCGACGTTACCTCGCTTCCAGATTGGCTCATGGAGCGCGGGGTTCTTCTGCCGACCGCTTAACCCGCATAATTCATGAAGCTGCGGACTTGTGCTCCGTGGGATGGTTTCCCCGGTCTCGGTTTTCTTGCGCGCACCCGGTGTTTGCGTCCGGTTGGCATGTTGGCCGGTGACTTGGGTCTTGGGCGATACGGGTTGATGTTTCTGGGTTTGTCGGGGCGCTTGCGTCAGGCTGTTTTCGGTGGGGCGAGGGCGTCGAAGAGAAGGAGGAGAAGTCCCTTTCGGGGACACGATGCCGGCAGGGTCACGATGATCCGGGTCTTCTTTTCGACGATGGTGGCGGCCAGCTTGACGAGATGCAGCCGCAGCGTGTCGAACTGGGCGCGGCGCCATGGTGAACGTTTTGGGCAAGCCGCGCGAAGCTTCCACCAGACCCA
>NZ_CYPR01000218.1 GCF_001408515.1 Jannaschia seosinensis
TCATGCGGATCGCGAAGGGGATCTCCTGCTCGACGAGAAAAGTGAACCATTCCTGGCCGATGAACTCGCGATCCGCCAGCAGCATCCGAACGGTTGAGGCGTCGAAATACGCGAGATACCGCTTCATCAGCGCGATGCGCTGAGCGGTCGTGCTGTTGCCGGAATGCGGGAGCATGGTCCACATCAACGGGACACGGAACCTGGCCGTGATGACGGCCAACACGAGGACGTTAACGTCGGTCTTGCCGATCTTCCAGTTGGTGCGGTCAAGACACAGATGCCAAGGGCGAGGGTTGCCGAGCAGCGAGATCACGATGCCCACGCTCCAATCCTCGGGCAGGCACACGTGTTGGAAGAAGCGTTGCAGACGGCGATAGGTCGATGCAACCATGGCGCGACTTGGCCGCTCGCTCGCGATATGCGTCAGGTTCACCGTTCGGGCGCTGATCATGCCAAGCAGGATCATGCAGAGCGTCTCGAGCCGTGACTTGCCCAACGGCACATGCGGAGTTAGCGTTTTCTGGAGATCGGCGAGAGCACGGATATTCAAGGGACCGTTCCTTTGGCGAGGTCGAGTCCACCAGAAGAATCCGTCTTGCCGGTCTCGGCCACCCCAAAAACGGCTGTGTCGTGTAGTCTGCGCTCGAGGACGTTCGTGAACTTGGCTGCGACGAATGCGCACGTTTCCATGCAACTCGATCTTACACTGCCGACTTTGGAGGAATTCTGCCTCCTCACGGACGGCCTGCGAAATGCCGTTGAATGGCGGTTCTGGAGCGACCACGGGCATCGCGCAGTCAGGCGATGGCGTGATGCCTTCCCGTCCCCGACGTCGCCGATACGCTCCTGACCGGCGGCGCACGACCGACAGCTTTAAACCGTGACCGTTGCCACAGACCGTCGCAAGAGTCTCTATGACTGAGGACGCTGCACAACCGCCGGCTCTCGAGCCGCTTAATGAGGAACACGACCGCTGCCCTTCTACCCATCGAAGCGGCGGCATTGCACGAGCTTCTGATCACCTGTGGTGGCGAGACGCCAAGTCAGGCGCCGGTCAGTCTGACTAATTTTCAAGCCTATAATGTGCGAGATGCGAATGCGTTTCTTCGTACGTCGGATTCGCATTGCGGGCCTTGGCCGAGATGCGGATCGTCATCTTCGACGAAGCCTGTTTCTAAGCAGCGGCACACCGACGGCTCTAACAGGCTGCTGAAAAAGGAAATGGACCTCGACGAACTGCATCAGCCGTCTCGAAGGGATGACAAGATATTGTGCGCAGGCGCTTCCAAAACCGATATGATGTGTCGTCGTAGGAGTCGAAGATGGGCACTCAAGACTTTTTCAGCAGCCTGCTAATGTAGCCGCTCTCTACTACGGGCCCGGCTCAGCGGTCTCACTTACACATATAGGAATGTTTCTCCCGCTGTTCGCGACAACAGCAAATCTTCCGCGGCCTTCGCCGCACCTCCGCCCGAACGCGCGGCCGTAGTAATCGAACCGGCGAAAACCGTTGCCTCTCTGAACATGCTTTTGTTCTTGGAGATCGAGGCGCTCGCCATGTCAGGCTGCACGACGTTTGATGTCTACGGCGCCGTGCGCTGATCCGGTTCGCGAGTGGTGGATCTCGATGCCCGCCTCGCCGCGACCTGATACTTTCTTCAGTCTTCTAGCCCGGATAATTCACGAGAAGGCGGCGGAGGTGGCGTAACCGTCTGAAACTCTGTGTTTTTTGGTTATCAACGCCAAAGATTCAGATTTCAGCAGGACGACCTCCGCCATGGCTCAATCTACGTGCTTCACGCCCCGCCTGTCACCCCTCAATGGCAAGCCGGTCCTGCTCGGGTTTGACGGCGCCGACATGAGCTCCGACGCCGGACTGACCCTGCTGCGCGAGATCGAGCGCAGGGCGGGTCTGGCGCAGCGGCTCGCAGATTGCCTGCACGATCCGCGTGACCCGGCGAAAGTTCAGCATAGCCTGTGCGACATCATCCGGTTCCGGATCATGATGATCGCGGCGGGATATGAAGACGGCAATGACGCGACCGCCCTGCGGTACGATCCCAGCTTCAGGATCGCGCTGGAGCGTGGCCCGGAAACAGGGCCGGTCTTGTGTTCGCAGCCGACGATCTCGCGCATGGAAAACCTGCCAGACGCCCGCGCCCTTATCCGCATGGGCCGCGAGATGGTCCGGTTCTACTGCCACTCGTTTGCGCGCCCCCCAAGCCGGATCGTGCTCGATATCGATGATACCTTTGACGCGGTGCATGGCCACCAGCAGCTGCGCCTGTTCAATGCGTTCTACGACGAGTTCGGCTTCCAGCCGATCGTCGTGTTTGACGG
>NZ_CYPR01000219.1 GCF_001408515.1 Jannaschia seosinensis
AGTGGCAGTAGAACCGGATCATCTCGCGGCCCATGCGGATAAGGGCGCGGGCGTCGGGCAGGTTTTCCATGCGCGAGATCGTCGGCTGCGAACACAAGACCGGCCCTGTTTCCGGGCCACGCTCCAGCGCGATCCTGAAGCTGGGATCGTTCCGCAGGGCGGTCGCGTCATTGCCGTCTTCATATCCCGCCGCGATCATCATGATCCGGAAACGGATGATGTCACACAGGCTATGCTGAACTTTCGCCGGGTCACGCGGATCGCGCAGGCAATCGGCGAGCCGCTGCGCCAGATCCGCCTTGCGCTCGATCTCGCGCAGCAGGGTCAGCCCCGCGTCGGAGCTCATGTCGGCGCCGTCAAACCCGAGCAGGATCGGCTTGCCATTGAGGGGTGACAGACGGGGTGCGGAGCACGTAGACTGGGTCAGGCGGAGGTCGTCCTGCTGAAATCTGAATCTTTGGCGTCGATAACCAAAAAATACATAGTTTGAGACGGTTACGCAACCTCCGCCGCCTTCTCGTGAATTATCCGGGTTAGCAAGCGCGTCGCCCGAAGCAATATGGGGTGACTGGCTGCGATGCTGCTTTCCCTGATAGATGCGAGGAAAACCCAAAGTCAAAATGATTTGATACCAGTCGTAAAGAAGTACACAAGCCGAACGCGCAAGGCGCTTCGTTCACGCAGTATGAGAATGAGGCGTTCAAAGCCGCCCCACCACCGCTTCAATACAATCCTTCAAGAGTGCTGGCGTGAACGGTTTAGTTAAAAAGTTGTTCATTCCAAGCTTTCGTCCAGTGTCTATGATAGAGTCGTCCCCTCGACCAGTAATAAGAATGAACCCCACTTTTTGAGTAACGGGATCCGAGCGAAGGTGTTGCAATACCTGTAAACCATTGAGCTCTGGCATGTACAGGTCAGACAGAACAATATGGGGCGGTGACTTTCGTGCTTGCTGAACACCCTGTGCTCCATCTTCCGCGTATGAAACGTTTTGAATTCCTAGAGAGTCCAGCGCTTGAAGCAACAGCCCCCGGCTGGTTGACATGTCATCAATTACGAGAACTCGAAGCATATCTCTCAAGGCCATGCCTGCTCCTCCTTATTTTTTCTTCGGACCTTTTGTCACAGATGTTTGGCGGAAGGCGGTTCGCCCGACTGGAGCCAAACTCTTTGCCTCAAATGCCAAGCGCTCAGAATGCCCAATCAGAAACAGCCCATCGGGACCAAGGCGAGAGACGAGCCTTTTCTGAGCTGCCTTCTGGACTTCCCGCTCAAAATAAATTGTGACGTTTCGGCAGAATATAGCATCAAAACATTTCCAGCCTGGAAGAAAGTGAAGTAAATTATGGCGCTGGAACGTTATTCCAAGGTTGAGCTCTTCATAGAAGTAACGGGGGCAGCGCTGTTTAGCTCTTTTAACAAATGGAGTTTGCGGTGCACCGTCTAGTAACCTCGCCCCGATGTTTTCCGGATCGCATCGCGATCTAGCTGCCCTTAAAACTTCTTCGTCAATGTCGGTCGCTAATATTTTAAAGATGTGCGTCCACCTTGATCCAAATTCAGAATAGCAGACCGCTGCAATTGAGAGGGGTTCCTCACCAGTTGAACAGCCTGCAGACCAGACGCAGCAGGGCGAGGAAAAGGATTTGGCCCTATTTTTACGAGAGAGTATCTGGTCGTGAAGTAAAAGGAAATGATGGGGTTCGCGAAATACCCCCGTAACATTCGTGGTGAGAGCAGAAATGAACTTCGACCTTTCGTCTATGCTAGCGAGCCCGCTTCCGCGCAACAGATAAACATAGGATCCAAAGCTAAAGATCTTGAGATGTCGTAGCCGGCGCTGTAATCGAGATGCGACAAAACCTCGCTTCGATAAAGGCATGTGCAATCCAGCCTCTGCCGCGGCAACAGCGGAAAGTTCCTGAAAATCCTTAATACCAAGCGGAATCACAGGGCGACCTTGTCATCTAGGCTTGTCTTCTCAAGAAGAACCTCAACTGAAAGCACCTGAAGCATTATGTTCTCCGTTACGAAGAGGTGCTTTGCAATAGTGGGATTGCCACCCAGTCCGCTTATCGGAACGTCTTGAAGTTGTTCATCTTGGGGCCGAACTATGTCAGATACCGCTTCGACAAGAAGTCCATGAAGTTTTCCAGCATCTTCAATAATAACAATGACATTTCGAGGGTCATCTTTAGTCCGACCTTCTCCGAGCCGGTGAGCGAGATCTAAAACAGGCAAAACCGAGCCGCGAAGGTTCACAACGCCACGCTGCCATGGCTTTGAGTGAGGAAGCAGGGTAGGCTCGCTCCAACCACGGATTTCACGAACGGACATAATGTTGATTGCATAGCCGTGTCCACCGCTATGAAACGTAAGTAGTTCAAGTCCGTCGAGCTTGCCGGGTTTGTTATCTTTCGAAGAACGCTGAAGCGGCATTTGGAAATCGCTCAATTGCGCGGTAAGATCCGAGTTATCCATTTAGTGGTTTCTCAAATTTGGTCCCGAGTGTTATTTGGCGGTCAAGGCCTAACCTGCTGGCAATGCCGGCTGGATTGACTATTAACGCAACTTGACCGTTACCAAGTATCGTCGCTGCTGATACACAAGGAACGCGGCCGAAAGATTCGTCCAGACCCTTAATAACGACCTGCCGCTGCGCTTCAATTGCGTCCACACGAAGTGCGAAGGTGCCGCCTTCATCCGAGGTGACAAAGAGAAGAGCTGAGTCTTGCTCAGAGATCGCCCTTTCTGTTTCCGAAGTTTTACAGAACCCCATTCCTTCGCTGAGGTCGACAACCGGAACAAACTGATCGTGAAGAAGTGCAAGGCGCCGGTTCTTATCAAGGGCTTCGATTCGGGCGGAGGCCTCTATTTGTGTTTCGACTATTGCTGAGAGAGGAATTACAACGCGTTGGTTGCCGTCCCGAACGACCATTCCGTCTAAAATAGCCAGCGTCAAAGGGAGGCTAATGGAAATCGTACAGCCTTTGTTCTGTTCCGAAGCAATTACTACGGTTACGTTTAGATCACGTATCGATTTTTGGACAACGTCCATGCCGACACCGCGCCCCGATAGCTTAGAAATGGAGTTAGTTGTGGAAAATCCCGGTAGAAATAGTATATGGTCGATCTCGGAATCATTTAAGACAGCATCATTTGCGACAAGTCCTCGCTCGATTGCCCGCGCCAATACTCGTGGACGATCAATTCCCCGACCATCATCAGATACTTCTATTACAACTCGGTCGGCGCTTTGTCGTGCTGTCAGCCTGACGGTTGCTAGAGGACTTTTTCCAGTCTGGTCGCGAATGGTGGCTTCTTCGATCCCGTGATCAATAGCGTTCCGGATGATGTGGGTCAGCGGGTCGGCGAGGCGCTCGACAACAGTTTTGTCGATCTCTGTCTCTTCTCCCGACGTTACAAGCTGAACACTTTTACCCGTGGCTTGTGCTGTTTCGCGGACGATCCGTGTCATTCTTTGAAACAGTGACCGCACTGGTTGTGCCCGGATCGCCATCACGCTGTCTTGCATATCGCGTGTTAGTTGCTGAAGATCATCAAGCCTCGTGAGGGCCTCCGAATGTTTATTAAGTCCCGCCGTAGATACTTCTTGCGCGAGCATCGACTGGCTAATGACTAGTTCTCCAACTAGGTTCACCAGACGATCAACTCGGCTCAGGTCGACCCGAATCGATGCACTTACAGCCGAAGGGGTTGAGTTTGGCGGGATCGCTTGAACGACCTCGGGCGACGCAGAAATCGAGTCATCTATGATAGAGCCCGGTATTTCCGTGTCACATTTCGGAGGGGGTACCCTGTTAGCCGAGTGTGTATCATTTTTGGATTTGGGAGGCGCACTTTCTGGTTGCGCAGAATCAATCTTCAAGACGCAGAGATCAACGGCAAATTCGAACACATTTTCGATTTCCGTTTCGGTCAAGTCGCCCGCTGTTGGGTTAAGTACGATTTTCCATCTTAGGCGGGGAATAGCGACGTCGAGATTGTCAAGTAAATCGAGATCGCTATCTATTGCTTCTACGTTTATCTGGCCGAGGACTTCCAGCGCGCGAAATAGGTAGAGAGGCTCATTACCGCTGGCGAGAAGGTCAGGTAGAGGCTCAAAATTAATCAGCCAATCCTTGGGATTTTTCTTTTCCGAATCGCGGCGTGTTCCTACTGCGGGTGAGAAGTCGGAGTCCAGCTCGATGTCGAGTGTGATTGGTGTGAACTCGGGAGCGGTAGCATCGGCCGAGGTCGGCTGCGACAGTGATTCAGGGGCGGCGTGTGTAGGCGTTTCAGTGGATACAAGTTTCTTCAGTTCGGATGTATCCGGAGCGAGCTTGTAGCCATCGCGAGCTGCGGTGACTTGGTCGCCAAGTTGGTCGCCCGCTCGGAGCATGACCGCCAGCACGGATGCGTCCGTTGGGAGCCGTTTGTTGCGCAGTCCGTCTAGCGCATTTTCAAATTCATGCGCAAAAGCTACCAGGTCTGTTAGGTCGAATGCGCCAGCGCCGCCCTTTATGGAGTGTACTGCACGAAAGACCGCATCCACTGTATCCGTATCATGCGTTCCGGCCTGCAAGGCCAGAAGGCCCGCCTCGAGGGTCTCGAGAAGTTCGGTGCATTCCTCGAAAAATGTCGCGCGGATCGCCTCCATCGGATCCATCAGGACAGACCCGTCACCGTCCGCAGGGCCCCGACGAGGCGCGCGGGATCAAACGGCTTGACGATCCAGCCCGTTGCACCGGCGGCACGGGCGCGAAGCTTGAGATCGCGGGCGCTTTCCGTGGTCAGAACAAGAATAGGTATTCCTGCATACTCCGCGCGCTCCCGAACCTTCTCGATGAAGCCGAACCCGTCAAGCCTCGGCATATTCACGTCCGTCAGAATAGCATCCGGTTTGGGATCCAAACGGTCGAGCACTTCGATCCCGTCCTGACCGTCCTCGGCAAGTTCGGTGTCGATTCCTTCACGTTCCAAGGCGAACCGCACCATGTCTCGGATTGTGCGACTGTCGTCGATAGCAAGCACCTTCATTGATGCGCTCCTTCAGGTATGCAATCTGTCGAGAGAAACGCCGAGTGTGCGTATGCACGCCAGAAAAGCGTCCGATGGCGTGCCGATGTACAAGGCGTCACCGCGCGCCGCCTGGCGATCACGCAGCGCCATCAGAAGCTGCAACGCTGGCGTTGTAAGGACCGAGACCGCATCGGCGGTCAAGATGATGTCGCCGGTTCGGCCGGTCACATCGGCCCGCAGCGTTTCAGCCGCAATCATGTCGAAGCGTTTGGGAAGGGGGATCCGGGCTCCGCTGACGCTCTCACAGCCGTCGATCATAACGCGCCCCTCCCATGCCGCATGGCCTTCCGATCTCGTTCGAAAGATGCGTAGTGCAGGGGGCGCTAAGAAAACGTTACCGAGGGGGCGGCCTCGCGCAAATCATTGCGGGGACAAAGTTACAGAATGCGGCGCTCATATAGATGGGCGGCGCAACCTGTCAGGGCTGCATAATCGTCCTCGACGAGGGACACGGGAAAGTTGTTCATGAAGCCGGCGAACCGGCCCTTGTCACGAAACGCTTCGACAAACCCCATGTTCCCAAGATGCCGACCCATGGCCCTTGCCACGCCGCCGACAAGGAAAACGCCGCCGAGCGGTAAGTGGATCAAGGCGAGATTCCCGGTAACTGTGCCGAGGATCCGAATAAACTGCCGAATTGCCGCCTCGGCACGCGGGTCGCTCTCGACCCTGTCCATGATCTCCGCCGCCAGATGCGCTTCGTCCGACCCCGCCTCGGATGATAGCCAGCGATAGACGCGTTCCAGACCGCGGCCGGACAGGACGTCCTCTACCGCAGGAAACCCATGCGCAGTCGACACAAATGAGCACAGCCGCAACTCTGCTTCTGTACGGATGGGCAGGCTGGCATGTCCGGCTTCGCATGGTGGCACAAAGCGACCGTCGGGAAACTGGTGCACCGGAGCGGCGTTGAACCCCGTGCCGACGCCGATGACGAGCCGCGCCCCGACGTCACGCGCCGGATCGGCCGGCTGTGCCTCGATGACCGGACGAATAGCGTTGGGATCGAGGTGATCGAGGGCATGACCCTGCGCTTGAAGATCGTTAAGGATTGCGCAGTCCCGCGCGCCGGTCGCTTGTGCCAGACGCGCCGAATCTATCGACCAGTCGAGGTTGGTGAGCTCGGCCCGGCCATCGGCAACCGGGCCCGCGACGGCCACGCAGGCGCCCAAAGGCGCGGAACCACCCTGTTCCTCGACGTATGTCCGCAGCAAAGGGGCAAGATCCGCATGCTCCCGGTTGGCGTAACGACGGATTGTATCGCGGAGAATTGTCCGCCCCGCGGACATTGCGACGCGCGTATTGGTGCCGCCGACATCGGCAACCAGAAACGTCGGCTCTTGCTTATCGTCATCTGCCATATGCGTGCCTATCAACGCGCCAATGCGCGGGCAAGCGCGTGGTAGCTGGCTTTCGGCGTTCGTTCCTGCGTGTCGAAGTCGACATGCACGAGGCCGAAGCGCTTGTCATACCCGAACGCCCATTCGTAATTGTCGAGAAGGGACCAGAACGTATAGCCGCTGACAGGCACACCTTGTTCGATCAGTCGGCGCACGATTTCGAGATGCGCATCGAGATAAGCGATCCTCTCGACATCTTCGCGATCGAGACGATCGCGGTTCGCCATGCCGTTTTCGGTGATGAAGATCGGCACGTCCTTCGTATAATCGGCCGCCAGTCGGGTCAGAAGCTGCGCAAGTCCCTCTGGATGAATTTCCCACCCCATGTCGGTTAGGGGCGGTCGTGCCGCCGCCTCGCCATGAGCCGGGAACGGCCCGTCCGTCGCCTTGATCCGTCGCCCGGTATAATAGTTAACTCCAAACCAATCCAAGGGTTGTGAAATGATCTTCATGTCATCCCGCCATTCCTCCGGCAGGTGTGGCGCGAGACCTTCAAGAACATCGTCGGGGTACGCGCCATGCATTAACGCGCCGGGGAACCAGCGGTTATAGATGCCGTCATACAACTCCGCCGCGGCAATATCGGCCTCGGAATCTGTCGCCGGGATGGACAATTCGAGATTGCAGGTGGCGCCAAGGTTGCCGATGCCGAGGTCCCGCAGCACCTCGATCGAAAGACCATGCGCAAGACCAACATAATGCATGGCCTTGGCCGCAGCGGCCAGATCCGTCAGACCGGGTGCGTGGTGGCCGAGATAGTGGCTGAGCCAGGCGACGCACCATGGCTCGTTTACCGGTGCCGCTGCAAAAAGACGATCGCCGATCCGGCGGCCGATCACTTCGGTGAAATCGGCGAAACGCTTGGGCGTGTCGCGCACCCGCCATCCACCACGTTCTGCCAGGCGTTCAGGTAGTTCCCAGTGATAGAATGTCGCCATGGGGCGCAGGCCGCGATCCAGCATCCCGTCGACCAGCCTGTCGTAGAAATCAAGACCTTCCGCATTGACGTTCACACCATCCGGCATCACGCGCGCCCAAGACGTCGAAAAGCGGTAGGCATCAAGCCCGGCCTGCGCCATCAGGTCGAGGTCCTCGGGCCAGCGATGGTAATGGTCGCACGCGACCGCGCCGGTCTGTCCCTGCCAGACGTTGCCAGGGACTTTGGCGAATGTATCCCAATGTGTCCGGCCAGCTCCGCCGAATTCGTGGCCTTCGATCTGGTAGGCGGACGTCGCGGCGGCGAACAGGAAGTCGTCGGGGAAATCGCTGCGGGAGAAGCTGTATTCGGGCATGTTTCTCTCCTCAACGGCATCGGTTCCGGCGTCACGGCACCGCAATCTGTCTGTGGGCGCGACCAAGGCACTTGTGGTCGCTGCAAGTGGCGACCTCAAGAGGCCGCATGACAGTATGAGCGCGAAGCGCAGAAACTTCCCCCCGTTGGCAGGAACCCGACCAGGGAAAACGAGCCCGATCTCCTTGATTGGACGACGGCTGACGTGCAGACAATGATGAAGTAGACGGGACGTGCAGACTATGTGTCTTATCCCAGACGATTATATAGATTCTCGTCGGACGGCCCTCACGTAAATACCGCGGAAGCCTTCGGGGCCCTCATCGAGCGGGCCCGCGTCGGCGTCTACCATCGGATCACGGGATACCACACGCAGCGCTATCTGGACGAGCTGACACGGCGATGGAACAGGCGCGAGCCCATAGAAGAGATGCGCAACGACAAGAACGGAAGAACCTCACCGCACGTTCGCTGGAAGCCTCTTTCGGTTGTCCAGATGACGCGATTTCTGCTGAAAAGCACTCCCGGAAGAGAGATGCGGCGATCCGAGAACTACGGCTTGAGGTGGCCAGCAGCTGCTTCGCTTGGGGAATAGAGGCGAATTGCTTTCTCATCAGCTCAACCTCGTTGCCCGATCGCAGCCAAAGACGTTCATTCCCCTTTCCCTGCTGAGTTTCGGCGACGGCTTCGGTCTCGGCCCTGCCGAGGTCGGGGAAGCGGTTCTTGACGGTGATGCGGGTCTGGCTTTCGACCGTCTGACGGTCGGGGCTTCGTGGCATGATCCGCTCACCGGAGCGCTTCGGGTAAGTCATGCGCGCCGCGACCCGGCTGCGGACGTGGTGCCGCGCCTGTTTTCTCCCGCGCCCGTTTCCTCCACCGTGCCGGGCCCGGATGCGGGGTCGTGCGCAGGATCCCCCTTCGTGCGATGGCGGCGGGACAGTCCTCTTTTCAAGAACGCCCGTTGCGGCGGACGGGCAGTGAGGGCTTGAATGCCACCGGCTCGCAGGAATGCCCGAACGCCTTTGCACGTGGATCGGCGATCGCGCCACGGCACCACCGGGAATTGCAGGCGCCGTCCGCGGTTGCGGTTTCGATTGGCGCGTCGTGCAGGATCTGCACCCGCACCTCCGGCAATGAGGAGGATTGGAAAATGGCCCGCTGATTGTGTTTCTGAGGGATGGGCTGCCGCCCTGGCGGCTCGAGGTGACCTCGACCGCGCAGACATCTCCCGTGCCTGCGTCTACGGCGAGATGGATGTTCCGCCATTGCCTCCGGGCACGAGGAGCCATGCTTGCGGGCCAGTCGCTCATCGTCTCCACGGCACTTGATGCCGGTGCAGCCCACTGCCCGGCAGGGCACTGCGCAGCAATGTCGCGGAGAGGGGATCAGGGGCTTCAGCGGTTGTCGGATTACGCGAACTGCACCGCGGTCCGCGTCGGTACAGCGTCGCGAAGCCAAAGCCGGCCAATCGAGCCCTCCCCATCCGGGCTGGCTTTCGACCGATCCGACCGTCTGGCTGAGCGGAAGACCATGGAGGCCCGGGGCTCCGCCCGTTCAGGGCTGAAACGCACCACGGCGCATCTCCAGGACATCCTTTCTTCAGCATCAGACAGATCCAAGTCGTGGTACGCCGGGAAGGCCCCAGACGGTCCTCGCTTGTCCGTTCTCTGCGCGTGCGAGGCCGCGCCGGAATGCAACCAGACCAAAAGCAAGCCCTGTTCGCAAAGAGCAGCGTCGTGGAAGGCCAGCTCGTCGCCGGTAGCGGGCCCGAGAGGCCCTTGACGTGCGCCCGAACCAACCGCCAGGAACCAGTACGTCGACCCCTTCCGCGACAAGCTCAATAAGCACCCCCAAAGGTCCTGCTAACGTATGCCTCCGCCGAGGGCCGTCTGACCGACCCACCCGGCTGCCTTTAAGAGCATGAAGCTATGACAGACTATAGCTTCATGTCCCAAGTAGAGGTTCTTTCGGTCACGGATACCGGCCGGCGGCGTCGGTGGACTGACGCCGAGAAGGTGCGGATCGTTGAGGAGAGCTATGCGGCGCCTCGGATGGCAGCAGCGACGGCACGACGCTACGAGATCTCTCGTTCGCTTCTCACACGGTGGCGTCGCCTGGCACGTGAGGGCCTTCTGATCGGCAATGGGGACCGGGCGCATTTCACGGCGGTTACCGTGAGGCCGGAAGTCGCCGCCGAGCCAGCAACCACCGATGCGCAGTTTCGGGCGGATGACACGAGCCATGACCGGGTGGAGATCATCCTGCCGAACGGACGTCGCCTCGTGACCGCCGCCTCGACCGAGACGTCGACCCTTGCGCGGCTCATCCAGGTGGTGGAACGGGCATGATCGCGTTTCCGGCAGGCGCAAAGGTGTGGATCGCGGGCGGCGTGACTGACATGCGGAAGGGCATGAACACGCTGGCCTTGCAGGTGCAGCAAGGCCTCGGGCGTGATCCGTATGCCGGGGAGATATTTTGCTTCCGAGGACGTCGGGGCGATCTGGTGAAGCTGCTTTGGCACGATGGCGTCGGCATGTCGCTCTATTTGAAGCGCCTGGAGGCGGGCAAGTTCATCTGGCCGGTCAGTAGCTCGGGCGAGACGGTCCAGGTCTCCGCGGCCCAGCTCGGCTATCTTCTGGAAGGGATCGACTGGCGTAATCCGCGTTGGACGCAGCGCCCTGCGAAGGTCGGGTAAATCGCCTTCAGAGCCCTATTTTATATAGCCCTACTGAGACGACATGGTAAATCTTGACCATGTCAGATGCCGCCTCCGAACTCGAGATACTTCGCGCCGAGCTGACGGCCACAAAGGCCGAACTGGCCCGCTCGAATGCCGTGGTGTCGGCATCAGAAGCGATGATCGCAGGCCTGAAGCTCGAGATCGCGATGCTCAAGCGCGAGAAGTATGGCCGCAGCGCCGAGCGCACCGCCCGACTCCTCGATCAGCTTGAGTTGCAGCTCGAGGAGCTGGAA